>DATNRD010000615.1:0-5567 GCA_036703665.1 Candidatus Obscuribacterales bacterium | reverse complement strand
CTGGCTCTTTTCTGCATTGCCGTGCCCAACAGCGCTGCTTGAGCCTGAGACGGAGAACCAAGAACTAAGTTCCAGCGACCGAGCGGACTCAACCGTAAACTCTTCCCCCGGAATGAAACATGCGATTGACACGCTGTACGGCGGACAGCGGAAAAACCTAAGCCAGGTAAGGCAAGCGCGAATTGTGCGGAAAACTGCCGGGGCCGGCATGAGAGTGGCCACCGCAAAAACTGCCAAAAGACGGTGCTTTCCGGCATTGAGCGGCCCTCCTTTATCTGGCAATCGGCGAAGCCGCTTCACCAACTCGCTCACAGGAGGAGCGGGCAACGACACGCTAGATGGTGGCATGGGAACAGGTGCTTTTGACTGGCTGGTCGGCGGCACCGGTAACGATACCTACATATTGAACGAGAACGCCAACGATTCCATAACCGAAAATGCTAACGAAGGTACGGATACGGTGGTGAGCAGCTTTACTTACACTCTAGGATTGAACCTGGAGAACCTGACGCTTGCCGGAACATCAGCAATCAATGGCACGGGCAACAGCCTGGACAACGTTCTTACCGGCAATACGGCGGCGAATTCCCTCTCCGGTGCCGCAGGCAACGATACGTATGTCTTTGGCGCCGGCGGTGGAACAGACACCGTTTCGGACAGCGGTGGAACACTGGAGAAGGTCTTGTTCAACGCTTCTGTGGTTAAAACCGCGGTTGCATTTTTCCAGAGCGGCAACGATCTGCAATTTGGCTACGTTGGCACTTCCGATCAAGGGACCGTCCAAAATCAGAACATCAGCGGCAATACTGTTGAGCGCTTTGAGCTGAGTGACGGCCAATTTATGACGGACGCTGATATCAACACCCTGATTCAGCAGATGGCTGCGTATGCCGCCAATAATTCCATCGCCTTCACCAGCTTGAATGATGTTAAGACCAGTCCAGAACTCATGAATCTTATCGCCAGCTCGTGGAATCCAGCGTAGCAACTATGTTTGTGAAATTTATGCCCCGAGACTCGTATCTCAAGCAAGCCGGGACCGCAGAGCCAACTCAGCGGATTCCGGTATTGCACAAGAACGCTTGGCCAATCCCTCAAAACGCTGGTGCCTGCGGCAACCTCGAAGTCGCTCTGCGTTGTTCGGCCCAGGGGAAGTCTGTCATCGGTCTGTATGGGCGGGCAATGGCGCTGACGCCACCGGCTCTACGGAGCAATCTGGACAGCCTGCCTGTCATTTGCGCGCCACGGAATCGAGGCAGTCATTCCTTGGGTCGCCGTCTGGCTTTACCAATCGGTGCAATGATCTATCGCGTGGCACAGCATGGCAAGCGGAAGATAGACAACCAGTACTCGCGGGAGGCTAAGGAAAAGCCAGACCCGTGTACATGGCTTCGAGAGCAATTCGAAAGCGCGACCGATCCTGCAGAGCGACGCAAGATAGCAGCCGCTCCGAAGGCGCTCGGTTGCCGCAACGAGAAAAAGCGACAGCAGTAAGCGGGGAGGCCTTAATGACCTGGTATGCTGCCAGTATCCTAATAGCTATCCGTCCGCAGCAAGAACCAATGCTGCCAATTCCGGTATATGAAAATGTCATTTTGGTCGAGGCGGACTCGGTGGACAAAGCTATGGAAACTGCCACACTGATTGCTGAAGCTGAAGTGAAGCTCGACGACACAATAACGGTGGACAACAAGCCTGCTCAGCGGCTGTTCGCCGGCATCAGGAAGGTGGTAACCATACAAAATCCCGAAGGAATAACTGCCGAGCAGTCAGGGCCTACAATGGGTACGGAAGTGACATATTCCTTGTTTGAGGTGGCTAGCGAAGAGGACCTCGAAAAACTTGCCAACGGCGACGCAGTGACGGTCACGTATGTTGAGTGAATTTTCCACTTCGCCTGATTATTTCGGCAGCTCCGATGCGGTAACCGTCCGCTATCCGGGCATGAGCGGCGCTGCTGTGCATAAGCTCGTTCCCTTTGCACCGTTTTGTACTCGTCAAGCGAGCACCGTTCTCGTACACGTCATCGTCATCTGGTAGCACATCCGATGGTCGGCAAGCGAAAAGGCAAAAAAGTTAAGGTGTCCCGCCGCGGCCAGGTCAAGGTGGTCGGAGTACCGGCAGAAGAGCAGTTCCGGACGAGGATAACTTCTGGCGCGCTGCCGCTGTCTCGAACGCATCCGCAGATAGCAGCCCAGTGGCACAAAAGCAAAAATGGGCCTTTCTTTCCGGATGATTTCACGTATGGGTCGAAGGTCGAGATCTGGTGGAAATGTCCTGAGGGACCCGACCACGTTTGGAAAGCGCCTATCAAGGATCGCACAAAGCGCGGTGGTGGTGCCTGCCCATTCTGTCTGGGCAGACGCTTATCAGTAACCAATTCGCTGCAGAAGCGCTTTCCTGCGATTGCCGCTGAGCTTCATCGAAGCAAAAATGGCGAGCTCACCGCAGACAAAATCTATGCAGGCTCCACAGCAGAAGTTTGGTGGCAATGCCCTCGCTCTAAAGATCACGAGTGGAAGGTCCCCGTGAACAAGAGAACTAGTACCAACGCCGGGTGTCCGTTTTGCGCCGGGCGAAGGGTCGCACCATCCAATTCGCTTGCTTGCGTTGCGCCCCACGTAGCCGTTCAACTTCATCCGACCAAGAACAAGGGCGTCTTGGCTCACGACCTCTTCGCCGGGTCACACATGAAAGTATGGTGGCGGTGTCCGAAGGGACCAGACCATGTATGGCTGGCAGCGGTAAGGGACCGGACACGAGGAGGGACCGGCTGTCCGTTCTGTGCAGGGTTGAAGTTGTCCGTCACTAATTCCCTGAAAGCTCGGTTCCCTGACATAGCGGCAGAACTGCATTCCACCAAAAACGGTAAGCTACACGCCGATAAAATTGTTGCGGGTTCGCACCGAGTAGTATGGTGGCGCTGTGCGGAAGACCCGCGCCACGCCTGGAAGCAGAGCGTAAATGTGCGAACATCGAAGGGCAGCGGATGTCCATTCTGCGCGAACGTCATGCGTGCCAAAGTCTTGGCGAAAGCGAGGGCTCGGCGTGGCAAATCCGAACCGTGAGCGATGCATTACTCAGGGTGACTACATTGATTTGAAGTCTTTGCGGTGGGACTTGATCGACAGTACCGGCCAGGGAACGGCGGGTTATTTCTCCTTAACCTTCGTTGATTCTCATCCTAGCCCCGACCTAGCCCGGGCTCCTTAGCCCGCCCCAAAAGAAAAACGGCTCGTCTTTGAAAAGCCGTCTGTGGAATTGCTTTGAGTCTCGCGCCCGGAGGGATTCGAACCCCCGACCTGCTGGTTCGAAGCCACTAGCGCTGAGCGACTCGTTGAGCGGCTATCCAGCGTTCCATTTGTGATTTCAGGACATCGAGCGGGACGGCGCCCATGCTCAAGATGGCGTCGTGGAAGGCGCGGACGTCGTAGCGATCCCCGAGCTCTCGCCGGGCTTGGTCTTTGAGATCTCTTATTGCAAGCTGGCCGATCTTATAGGCAAGGGCTTGACCCGGCCAGACTATGTAGCGGTCGACCTCCACTTCGATGTCGTGCGGGGTTTTGGCGCAGTTCTCCTTGAAAAAGTCGATCGCTTGCTGCGTGCTCCAACCCAGAGAGTGAATGCCTGTGTCCAGGACAAGACGGATGGCCCGCCACATGTCATAAGTCAATTGCCCGAATCGGGAGTAGGGGTCCTTGTACATATCCAGCTCAGTTCCCAGGCTCTCGGCATACAGTCCCCAGCCCTCGGTGTAGGCGGTGAATTCACCGTGTTTGCGAAACTCAGGTACGTTGTCCAGCTCCTGGCCCAGCGCGATCTGCAGGTGGTGCCCCGGCACCGCCTCATGCAGTGTAAGCGCCTCCATCTCCCACTTCGGGCGTGATCTCAGATCGTAGGTGTTGGCAAAGAAAATACCTGGCCGACCGGCCTTCAGGGTTCCGCCCTGATAATAGGCGGTGGGCCACGACTTCTCGCAGAAAGCCGGCACCGGCTTGATGCCGTACTGCAGCCGCGGTAGCGTGCCGAACTGTCTCATGAGTTCCGGGTCGATTCGCTTTGCGATATCGCGGTATGCCATCAGGAGCGTTTGCGCATCGTTGAAGAAGAACTGTGGGTCTGATCGCAAATAGTGGCAGAACTGCTGGAAGTTGCCTTTGAAGCCGGTTTGGGCAATCACGGCATCCATCTCCGCGCGCAGCCGTTTGACCTCGGACAAGCCGATATCGTGAATCTGCTGAGGAGTGAGGCTGGTCGTCGTCCTCTCCCGCACTCTGTGCGCATACCATGCTTTGCCGTCTGGCAGATCTGTAATGGAGAGCGATTCTCGGCACCCGGGCAGGTACTCGGAGACGAAGAAGTTCAACAGCTTCCCATATGCCGGTACGATCTGTTCCTTAATGATACCGGCGGCGGTATTGCGCAGGCGTTCCTGCTCGGCAGCGGTGATGGTAGAAGGAAACTTCTTGAATGGCTCGAATAAGGGGCTTTTCAGCGGATCGTCCGGCATCTGGTTCTTGATTTGCTGCGGTACCTCCCCCAAGACCGGTTTTGGCGGCGTGATGCCTCTGGCCAACCCTTCCTTCATGAGCAGGATAGTCTGATCGATGACCGTCGGCACCCCGCGAAGCCTTGAAAGGATGTCCTCGTAGTCTCGAACTGTAGCGGTGGGATTGTCCATAAGGATTGTTGCAGCAGATTGCTGGACCCCTTGCAGTTGGTTGACTGGCAGCAGCTCGTCCGGGAAGCGGCGCCCCTCGATTTCCATCTCCAGCCTGTACTTGAGCAAGTCATAGTTCAACTGATCCTCTTGGTCGAGTTTCGATCGATCTATGCTGCGCAGAGCGCCGAGCGGGGCATCCAACTCGCGCTTGCGACGCGCTATCGCTGCCAGCGACATGTCTGTCCAGCGTCCGTTTTGACCCGGGTAGCCGACCGCGGTTGCCCATTCGGGATACTCCGTCATCTGGTATTTCCAGTAGATGTCAAACAACCGCCAGAGCCGATCGTGCTCGGGTTCCCTGCCTGATTTGGCCGCGAGCTCGGCGCAGCTCCGTTCGTAAGCGGTCTCCGCGGCGGGGAGCGCCGGTGACGCCTGCAGCAGCGCGAGAATTACGGTAAGCAGCGCAAATTGTGCCCTGAGATTAGTCATATCTGCTCCAGCGGTCAAGACAATCAGTGATAGTGCGGGCCTGCCGGATGCAGGCTTCGAGGAACCCTAAATGGTACCGCAAGAGAAAATATTAGCAGCCGAGACAATGGGCGAGGTATAAGATCGACAGGCACTGCACATCGGGACTCGTATGCGTCTTGCTGCAATCATCGCGTTCTCGGTTGCCGCCTTTGCGGTGATGCCGCCAGGGCAGGCGGGTGAGAAGCCGTTCGAACTGTATGCCGAGCGCACCCAGCAAGTTGAGCGGCCTTATTGGATACCCGCTCATGCCTACGCGGTAGAGGAGAAGACTGCTCGCTACCACAAGGTCTTCGGTCCGCTAGTTTTCACGAAGCGGTTGCCCAACCGCCCCAGCTATGCGCACCTGTCCAGGAGTGTCAGCAAATACTGGCGG
>DATNRD010000614.1:0-4749 GCA_036703665.1 Candidatus Obscuribacterales bacterium | reverse complement strand
GCCGGTGCCGGTGCGGCAGATGCCTGCGGAGCCGGTTGAGGTGTGGTGAGGCGCTGCCCGCACTCGGCGCAAAAGCGTGCCATATCCTCGTTCATCACGTGGCAGATGGGGCAGTCAATCACTTTGGTATCTCCTTGCTGGTCCGCCTCGGCTGCGGTTTTCCAACTTCGCAGTTGCTTGCGTCCGATAAATGATCGGCAACCGTGGGCAGCTAATTATGGTGCTCGGCCGTGAGCCGGGTGGGTTACTGTCTCTCCCACTGTTGATTATTCCCTAATACGATAAGGGATTGGTGCTGCTTTCTCAAACACGACTAATTTGTTTGTCAATAAGTGCCGTGCTAGACTGACCGGTTGCCAGGCGATCGGCAGGTCATGCCGACAACAGTAGTTTTGCCTTCCTGTGCCTGCACTAACCGGAGAGCCTATGACGATTGGTCGCGTTCTGCCTGTCTTGTTGAGTTTGCTTGTGGCAGGGCAGGTGATCCCTGCTGCCCAGGCTAAAGACTCGGACATCAACTTCAAGATTTACAGCCCCGAAACTGCTCCGGTCGGCAACCAGCCGGCTGCAGGGGACCAGGCCGGTGCGGCGAGCCAGCCGGATCAAACAAACCAGCCGGACGAAGCGCTCGATGCGCCGGCTGCCGCTCAAGCCGATGAGAAACCGGATGCCTCTTCCCCCGAAAAGGCTGCTGCCCCGGAAAGCACCACTGCCGACAGGGCTACCGCTGCCGGCCAGACGCCGGCGGATAAACAGACGGGCGCGGACACGCCTGCCGGCGCTGTTGCCGATGGCGAAAAGATTGCCAGCAAGGTCCTGCAGGGTTACATAAGGGTAGTGCCGTCCGGCACGAAGATTCCCATAATCATGGATACAGCCATCGATAGCGACACCAGCCAGGAAGGCGATGAGTTCTCGGCCCGCACGGCAGAGGACCTGACCATCGACGGCAGCACCCTGGTGCCGGCCGGTTCGATCATCAAAGGACGGATCGCGCAGCTCAATGCGCCCAGACACTTGAATCGTTCCGGTTCCGTCGCCCTCAAGTTCGACACGGTGACGACCCCCGATAATCGCCAGATTCCCATCGTCGCCAACCTGGTGGCGCGCGGTGGCGTGGTTCACGCCCGGCGCGGCATGAAGGACATCGCCATGGACACCGGCATCGTTGCTGTTCCTGCTGCTGCCGGGCTCGGTATCGGCCTGCTGGCCGGAAACGCCGGCAACTCCAGCATTGGTGCTGGCGGCGGCGCGCTTATCGGTGCCGGTATAGGAACCGCGGTCGGGGTGGCGATTCTGCTGTCGAAGAAAGGCAAGAAGGTGGACGTCCGTCCCGGAGACGAACTGAAGATCGAGCTTGCCGAAGACCTGCGCATGCCGATGTAGTCAGGGACCGGAAAGCCGGTCGACGGGCCGCTCCTTCTTTTGCCAAGTGGGCTGGCAGAAGGGCCTTAGTGCAGGCGGCGTCTGCCGCCGGCCCGGACGAGGACCAAGCACGCCCGTAAGACACCACAGGCATGCCCGCCCACAGAGCACCGTGGAGGCGCACAACGACATCTTTGGCAGACTGCATGGTCTGGGCGTGCTTACGAGCCTGATTGAGGCGGGTCGGTTTTTCCCAGGGACGTCCCCGGGAAAAACCTGAATTTGTATCGTGCCCTGTCCGCCTTCCTGGCGGCGGCTCCGGAAAGCCGGACGGGGCGAGGGTCCTGGCTAACCGTGCCTTTCGCGCGCAAGCAGAAAGATTGATGCCGGAAAGTACGCTTGCAGTGTTACAGCCCTGATACAATCGAAGTTGAGCTTCTGTCTGAAAGTCGATCTTAAGGGGAACTTTCTACTTGTTGCTCAGGTCAAGTACATAACGGCCAACCACCCGGAGGAGGACGCCATACCTAAGGCACAACGGTCCACGAACGCCGGATCGGCACTGCCTCTGATTCAAGACGCGCGCTGTGTTATACTCTGGCGGGGCAAAAGTTAGTGCTGGGGGCGCCTGGCCTCACGGCCGGACATGACCCCGCCTGACAGCTGAAGTCCCGCGGCCGACGTTACTAGAATCGAGCTGGTATGCCGAATAATTGTCCCGGGCTTACGGTGTGCGTGGCAGCTTTTGCGCAGCACTCCCGTCTGCGCCTGTCGACTCAGCAATCAGGCAAGAGCAAAGCAACCAGCAAATGACCAGCACTTCCTTAAGACCAAGCAGCTATCAGCAGCCGCCTCGTGACCCCAACATGGCTGCCATGCTTTCCATCGTCCCGGGGCTCGGGCAGCTCTACAACGGCGAGACGAGGAAGGGCATGCTCTTCCTTGGTGTTACCGCCATAAATCTGCTGGTCCTTCTCTTGTTCCTCTTCACCGACAACATCCTTCAGGGCCTGGTCAACTTCGGGCAGTCCTTCCATATGAAGCCCAACTACGTGCTTGTGAAGGTGCTGCAGGAGGCGCACCTGGGCAGCCCGGTCTCCATCATCTTCCTGGGCATGGTGATGACGTTTATCGCCTACGCCATTCGTGACGCATACGACCATGCCGCGCTCATTCAGCGCCGTCATATATATCCTGAGTATGTAATCGAGATCCCTGAGGCAACGAGCGGCTCATATCTGTTCCACTTCGCGCTTATGCTCTCCTGCTTCATTCTGGCCTTTTTCTTTATCGTGCCGCCGCCTCCCAAGTCGCAGATAACCGACATCGAGTTCATCCAGGAACAGCCGCCCACACAAAAGAAAATCGTCTCTCGCCGCCGGGCGGTCAAGGCCTCGGAGGCGGCCGGCAAGCACGATCCGACCAAGGAGATTACACCGCCTTCGCCGGCACCCAAGGCGCCCAGCAAGGCCTCGGCAGAGTCGCCCAAGCCGGCCCAGCCGACGCCGCGCCCGACACCTGCGCCCACGCCTACTCCAACGCCCACGCTGCGCCCGACGCCTGCGCCCACGCCTACTCCAACGCCTACCCCGACGCCGATGGCCAGGCCCACGCCAACGCCCAGCCTGCGTCCGACGCCCACACCCACTCCCACGCCTACCCCGATGCCGGCGCTGACGCCGACGGCGCGGCCTAGTCCTACGCCTTCTCCCACGCCGGCACCGACGCCGGTGGCGCGTCCGGGTGTAGCTGCTCCCATGCCGACTGCGCGACCGTCGCCATTCGGTGGGCCGGCCACGCCCTCGCCAACGCCTTCCCCTGTCGCCATTGCGCACGCCGGGCCGAGCACGTTTGCCCCGGCTCCCAGAATCGGCGGCTCGAGCATGGCACCGGCGGCCCCTTCGGTTGCTCCTTCGCCTGTATCCTTCGGCTCCGGCGGTGGCTCATCGGCTGGTCCTACGCCGGTGCCTGTCGTCGGCGGTGGTGGTGCCAGCTCGCAGAGAGGTTCGCCGGGCGGTGGAGCAGGCGCCGCGCCCGCACCTACCCGTGTCAGCGCCGGGCGTGCCGGTGGCGGTGGCGGTGGAGGCGGACCGGCCATTGCCGTGGCTCCCAGCGTCGCCAGACCATCAGGCGGCGGTGGCGGCGAGGGCATAAAGGGCAACCCGGATGCCAACGCCAACCCAGGCGGCCGTCCTTCGGTGGCGGCTCAGGCTGATGTCGACTTCGGTCCCTATATGGCGGACCTGCAGCGCCGCATCAAGCGTGCCTGGTTCCCGCCCAAGGGCACGGAGTCCAGGCGTGTGGTTGTTGTTTTCAAGATCCACCGCGGCGGCGAGCTCTCGCACCTGCGCCTGGACAAATCCTCTGGCATAGCGATTGCCGACCAGGCGGCCCTCAAGGCCGTGGAGAACGCGGCGCCATTCCGGCCGCTGCCTGCCGGAGCTCCCGAGGACGTGGACATTCAGTTTACCTTTGATTACAACGTATTTGGCGGCGGAGGACGTGGCGTGTTCAGGCAATTCTGATAGACTCTTCGATTTGGGGCGTGCTTGCCTGCTAAGGACAGGCAAGCTGCATAGTTGACCAGGAGAAAAGATGGAAAGCAAATTCTTCACGTTCTTCATGGAGTTCATGATCAAGGACTGGTTCGCGTCCATTCCCATCACAATCTGCTCCATCCTGACGGTGGCGGTAATCATCGAAAGGTATCTCTACTATCAGAAGAATCGCCGGGACGTATCCGCCTTCATCCACGAGCTGCAGCGGACGCTCGAGCGGAACCAGCTTCAAGCCGCGCAGGCTGCCTGCAGCCGCTTGGGCGGTGTGATAGGCGAGGTAGCCGAAGAGGGCGTGCGCCTCATGGCCGAGCAGAAGGAAGATTTCTCCAAGGCTTTCGACATTACCGTGGGCCTTGTCACCCGCAAGCTGGAGAAGAACCTGGCCATTCTCGGTACCATCGGCGCTACCGCTCCGTTTATCGGCCTTTTCGGCACCGTGGTCGGCGTGGTCTTCACGCTCGATCAGCTTGGTGTCGGCGGCGGTGGCACGCCGGTGGTGGTGGTCGGTGTAGCCAAGGCCCTTATCGCCACAGGCTACGGTCTTATCGTCGCCATTCTGGCTGTCATCTTCAACAACGCATACACGAACACCGTCAAGCGCTTCGAGGATGACTTCCTGCTCTTGAAGCTCCTTTTCCTCAGCTTTGTGGGAACGGAAGCGGCAGGCTACGCTCGCTGAGGATTTCGCGAGCTTTTCAATCTGGGACCACAGGACTGGTCCACCGGAGGGAGGTGAAGATCTTATGGCAATGGGTTCGGGCGGCAGCGGCGAGGTATTCTCGGAAATCAACGTCACACCTCTGACCGATGTGTTCCTGGTGTTGCT
>DATNRD010000613.1:0-7706 GCA_036703665.1 Candidatus Obscuribacterales bacterium | reverse complement strand
AATCGAGCAGCCGGCGCGACTCGTCGAGCTCCTTCTGGCCGTCGACCACCACGCGGGGCGGCTTCGGCCAGGCGGAAAGCGCGAACATGTCGGCCAGGTCGCCGATCACGATCAGGATGTGCGGTCGGAACTCCTTGAGCCATTCCTTGACCGCCCACATGATCAGCTTGTGATGCGCTGGGGCATGGATGTCCGGCAGGACGGCCACTTTCGTGCCGTCGGGCAGGAACACCGGAAGAATCCCAGCAAAGGACAGGAACCCGTAGCCCTGGTCCAGGTTGCCGAGTCGGATGGCGTCGCAGATGGCCTTGCGCACAGCCTCGGGTTCGAGGTTGCGCTGCTTGGCGATCTTTCGCGCCGCATCCTCGACGGAACCAGTCGTCAAGGTCTTCATGAGTGTGTCTCCTTACCTGCCTCCGGTTCAGAGGCTTAGGTGTTGTTTGAGCCTCTGAGGGAGGCTTCAGAGCGGGTCCGCGCCAAGATGCGGGGGAACGCAAAGGACTCCCACCGCCGGTGCGCGAACTGTGGTCACGAGCAAAGGGACTCTCCCGCATATTCCACAAAGCCTGCCGGAGGCTGGGGAAAGGTGGGGGAAAGTCTTGCTGTGGCTAGATCAATCTGTGTTGTGCGGCCCGTTTGAAGACAGAAGAAGAGAAGTTGGCCTAACCGTATATGAACAGTCCTGACAGGATCAACAGTTTTCTTTTCGGGCGGAAGAGCGGTTGGGACTGCTCTGGAGGCGGCAGGGCAGCCTTTGCCAGCCGGCACGCGTCCGGCCTCACCCCCTGATTATCCGGAAAACGGGAGCCTTTCCGGGGTACCAGGCCGATTCGACCGCTTGATTAGAATCAGCAAATAAAGCGCTGGAGACCCCTTTGTGATGGTTAGCGCAGCTTGGTAAAGGAATGTAACTAGCGTAAACGAGCTGTATGAGCGGTTTCTCATCCATGATCGGGCATTGCCGGAAAAGTGGATGTCAAGAGAAGTCCTGATGACCAGCGGCAATCCAGCGCAGTGGCTGAGTACTACTGCATCCGGGTGTAGAGAGACTCGCGTGGATTCGGGTCTTTCGACATGCTCTTCAGTTTGCGGTAGAGCTCTACCTCTTCATCGCTCAGATTCTGGGGCGTCACCACTTCTACCGTGACGAGCTGATCCGCTCCGGCAAGACCGAGGCCCTTCAGCCTGTAGACCCTGCCTGATTGCGTGCGAGGCTGCACCTTCATGATTACTTTGCCGGTGGCCGTGGGAACCTCTACCTCGCCACCCAGGACCGCTTCGTAGATGGTGATCGGAACGGTGCAGGTGATATCGCGCCCGAGAACGCTGAGGAATGGGTGCGGAGAAAGTGCGATGGTGACTACAAGATCACCACGTCGCCCGGCTTGCAGGTCGAATTTGCCCAGCTCGGCGAAGCGAACCTCTTGCTTGTCGTAAAGTCCGGCGGAAAGCTCGACTTCTTCGATACGCTCGCTGATCGTGTAGCCCAGCCCGCGGCAGTTGGGGCACTGCATACGTTGTACCGGTTTGAGCCCGACGCAGTCCCCGCATGGCTTTGGCTCTTCCAGTCGAATCTGTTTCTTGGTGCCCTTGACCGCTTCCCTGAGCGTTACCTCGATGGAGATTTCGGTGGGTACGGCGGTCTTTTTCACCTTGTCCTGCGGCTGCATCTGGACGCCGGTGAGCTTGCCCCAGAGCGCGCGCAAATCGCCCTTGTTGATGTACTGCTTGTTTTGCTCGTCATAGCGCTTGCGCTTGGCTGGGTCCATGAGGACCTCGTAAGCCTCGCTTATGTCCTTGAAAGTCTTGAGCAGCATTTCGGGATCCTGCCCGCTGACGCTGACATGCGGCCCGTACTTCTCGTACAGGTCGTGATAGGCTTCCTGAATCTCCTGAGTGGTGGCGTCGGGAGACACACCGAGAGTGTAATAGTAGTCCTTAAAGGTCGACGATTTCGTGCCTTCTTCCATCATTGTGCCGGCTCGCTGGGGGAGGTTGAGCCTGTAAGCCCGGCTCAAGGCTATCACCATTGTACTGTTGCTTTGCCTGTTTGAGTGTATCTCTGAGCAACGGGCGCCCCTGCCCGCCTCGCCCCGCTGGCGGGCAGCTGCTGTTTCCGATTTAATCTCGACTCGTACGCAACGCTACTTTCAAGCCCGCGTCCGCCTCTTAATTCGGGACAGCATCTGGAAGCCGGCGCTCTCAGGAAAAGAACAAGGAGCGCGTCCGGGCGCGCTCCTTGAAAGGCGGTCTTGAGGCAATTTCAGCCGCACTTGGAGAAGCCGCAGCACTGGCAGACCAGGCAGCCGTCGATCTTGAGCCATTCCCTGCCCCCGCACTTCCCGCAGCTGGAAAGGGCTTCCTGAGAGCCGTGCTCTTCCTCCGGGTGATGTCCGTTGGAGCCGGCAGGCTTGATGCTGACGGTAAAGGGTACGACACCCGGCGAGCCATCAAGCTCGGTGCCGTCGGCGGAGAAGTGGCGCCGGTACTGCTGGATGGATTTCGCCAGCCCGTCGCAGGGCGATTGAATGACAATCGATTTCTCCGAGTCCGAGAACTTGAAGAATGCCGGATAGCCCGACTGAATGTTGATCAGCTGGCGGACAATTGTTCCTTCCGCTTTGGCCCTTTCCTCTTCGCCGAATTCGGCGGCATACTGCAGGAAGGCCGAGGCGAGACGCCCGACTGCCTCGAACAGCCCGGCTTCGATGGCGCCCGGCTTGCCCATCCGGGCGTAGACTTCGATTAGCTCACCCGGCCGGTTCACCTCGTGATTGAGGCTGACGTGCAGAGTGGAATAGCCGCCCGGAGAGCCGACGCGCACCTTGTAAGTCAGACCCGTCGTCTCCTCGATGTTGATGGTGCGGCGCTCCTGATGGCCGAGCAGCGTGAGGAGATCTGAGTCGTTCTCGTAGTCTTCTTTGGCGATCTTCTCCACAGGCTGGCTCAAGCGGCTGCCGTCCGGGTAGAAAGTGATGTCTTTCACTCCCAGCTCGTATCCGAGCAGAACCGCGTTGTGGATGGCCTCGTGGCTCATATCCAGGGGGATGGAGCAGGTGTTCGAGACCGAGTTGAAAGCTTCGGGATAATCCGAGGCACCCTTGTGCACAGCTGCCAGATGGCGGATGTAGGCTTCCGGCTCGATCTCCACGCGTATGGGGAAGGCCCGCTGCACGGCCTCGGGAACGTCGGCGATGCCCCGGCAGGACTTGTGGTTGGCCCTTATCTTCTGCATCAGAGCGTTCTGCCCTTCCTCGGATGCCGGCCAGGCACCGTGTTTTTCCATCATTTCCCGGAATCCCGGCGCCACGAAGTCGACGAAGCGGGAGCGCACCTTGCGCGAAAAGACGATGCCGTTGTGCGGATCCACACCCCAGCTGGTTTGCATTGCCTGGGCAAGAGTGCCGGTGGGAGCGTTGTTGGTCATGCAGCCGTTGCGCACGCGCAGGCCCTTCTTGTGGAAGCGGCTCCCTTCCCAGAGCGGGTATACTCCCCGCTCTTTAGCCAGCTCCATGGATGCCTCCACCGAGGCTTTCGTGTACTCGCGGAAGAGCTCTTCCGTAGCCACGAGAGCTTCGGGCGAGCCGAACTCGAACCCGAGCCGCGAGAGATACTCGGCGATGCCAGCAAATCCACCGCCGTTGCGCCTCTCGAGGCGAGCCGTCATGTTCTGGGCTGGAATCGGATACCAGCTTATGTCGCTGACGTTGTCCATGAAGCGCTGCTGAATCTTAGCCACCGCGCGCATGGCAGCGAAATTGTAGCTGCCGTCCGGATTCCAGAAGTCGCCGTGAGCTGCGTGCAGAGAGGAGAGATTGCAGTTGCCCATGTAAACGCGCCCGTCCTTGCCCGGTCCGGCCGGCAAGAACTGTTCCCCGCAGGGATTGCAGGTGTCCAGGTCATAGGCATGATCGTTGGCGTTGCCGGCGTTCACGTGATCGAAGAAAGCTACGCCAGGCTCGCCGGAATCGCGCATTCCTTCAACGATGCGCGCGAATACGTCGGGGGCGTAGAAGTGGCTGCGGACGCGGACGTATTTGTCGGTAATCTCGACCACCGCGTTGGTGAGTTTGCGCGCTGCCTCCAGAGCCTCGGGGTACTTCTGGATGTCGACCGAGTACTCTTCGTAGACCGGCTCCTTGGTCAGGCGGTTGACCTTGACCTGCCCGGTCTTCTCGTCGACAACAGGCTTGCGCGGATCGTAGACAGGACCTGTCCATGGCTGCCTGGCGAACGTGCACTGATAGAAGCGCTTCTCCTTCACGGCCTGCATGAAGCCGGGCATGGCCAGGACCGTGATGTTTGTGTTCTTCAGGTAGTTCTGCCGCTCTATGTACTGAGCGTAAAGCTCGCCGTATTTCTTCTCCGCCTGAGCGAGCACGCGGCGCTTGTAGTCCAGGGTGTTCTCGCCGGACTTTTGCCTGGTGTCGGACAGCAGCTCTTTGAAAATCCTGGAGAGACTGGGCGGCGGAATGAGCTTCTTCTTGTCGATGAAAAAGAGGATGTCCGGGTGATCGGAATTGCGCAGCTCGATCAGTGCTCCGCCGCGGCGTCCCCCCTGGGCGACGGCCTCGACGGCCTTGGCAATGGTCTTCTCGTAGAAGCGATCGGGACCGGAGGCGGCGGCTCCGTTGGAGATGACCGACGACCACGGGCGCAGGGTGGATGTGTTGAGGCCCATCCCCATGGCCGCTTTGGCAGCCAGTGCTTCGATCTTGGCTGCGTCTTGAATCCCTTCCAGGCTGTCTATTACATATGCCACGCCGCAGGCGGCAAGACATCCCTTGCCGCGCAGTTCGGCTGCCAGCTGGCCCATGGCCGCCTCATGCTCGGACAGCCCTTCGGCTTTCTTGTGAAGCACGGCCTGGCGGAACTCCTCCGAGCGCAGCCAGATTTCCTCCTCTTTAAGTTTGGCCAGCGTGCCGTGCGCCCAGTACTTGAGGACCTTCAGTGAAACTGGCGGGTCGGCGTTGATGTTGCCCGGAGTGTTCGCCCAGAAACGCTGATTGCCGATGTTGTCGGCGAAAACCTTGTACCAGTGCTGCACGCGCGGATGATTCAGCGCTTCTTCAAGGGTGATGTCTACAATCTCAGCCGGGCTCAAACAGTACTTGAGTTCGGCTATTGCGTTTGCTTGAGCGACGCGGTGAATGATGTCGTTGACAGTTTCGATAGGCTGGCCGCTCACCGGGTCGCGTTTTGCGTACAGGCCTACAAGTGTTTCTTGGGTCGACTCCCAGTAGAGATGACTGAAGTCCTCCATGGATTTTTGAGGTTCTACGTTGGTTGTCGATTTTTTTTGCGCTGTCAACATAGGGCGTCCTTCCTAGGCAGGGCTAGCGGGATAGAGGGCAGACGAGAAGTGAGAGGCGTGTCCGATAACGAGATGGTGTGCTAACGGATATGTGAAGGTGAACAAAACCAACAACTGCAGGTGGCTGCATGCAGTCCGCATCGTTACTGGTTTTCCAGGGAGCGATTGCTCCCTGCCGCGTCAAATTTTTAGTTGCGACTAGAGTACTACCGGTGGTGTCTCACAGGCAACATGTAAATTATCGTCAAAATGCTGTAGAAAACCTAAACGCCAGCCGTGATGCCTATTTCCGACTTAGATAAAATCCTGACGGAGCGGTGGTGCTTAACCCATATATGGTGTCAGTTGCAATGATGTCGATAACATCGTGTCGATGCGGAACAGCCCATCGTTAGCCGCACTCGAGCGCTTTGCAGCAATGTGCCACCACCTGGCGTATATGCCACCATTGGCGATAGCGCATACAAAAAGGTCCATATTGATGTTGAATGCATATGCCCGCGGAATGGGCGGCTGGGCGGGCGTCAGCCATCCTTTTACTTATGCGCACCGCCGCTGTTGATGATTATCGGACATGCGGCGGATATGGCTTCTGCCACCGCCGGCAGCGGCCGTCAGTTTGAGCCTGTGCGCCCCGGGTTGAGCTCTGCAAGCACCCTCGCCAGGCAATAGTGTGCCTGCTTTTCGTTAGTCCCGCCTAATAATGTCCGGAGCGGCAGTAAGGACCAGAGAAAGGCGGCTCGGGAGTCCCGTCGTGAACAATCTGCTCAGGCTGGCAACCGCAGTGGTTATCCTGTCGACGGGCGGGCAGGCCGCTATCGACGAACTGCGGGCCTGGTCGCCAGCGTGGCTGGTCAGCCTCGAGCAACCGTGCTCCCCCGGAAGCGCTCCGGCCGATGAGCGACCGTCCGTGTCACAGAAAGCTAGTCCGTCCGATTCGAGGTCTGTGCACGAGCCCGATGGGTCACGAATTCCGGAGATTCAGGAGAAGGAGTCGCTGATGCCGGCTGGACCCTTGCCAGCGCAGGCAGCGATCGCGTGCTCGGCCCTTGCCCTGGCCATCATCTGCAGTGTGCGCGCGGGCAGGCGCGCCGTCCGTCCGTGAGGACCGGGGATACAGCTGATCGAAAGTGCGCGCTCTCCAGACGGCGAGGGGGGTTCAGTCAGCCACTATAGCATCTAATAAGAGCCGGCGCGGAAAAATCGGACGGGTGGGCAGGCGGAGCCGAATCTGCTTGCGCGTCATCGGCTCCGCTTTCCCTTGTCACCGTCTGCCGGGTTGCACGCCTAATCGGGCCTGGCCGGCACCTACGCGTTGCCGCGGGCGCGCTCGATCACCTGGTCGATGAAGCGCACCGCGAAGATGGCCAGGTCGTAGAGGAAGTGCACCACGATGCAGGCCACGAGCCCGTAGGTGAACAGCAGGTAGAACATGAACATGCCGATGAACCAGCTGTTCACGTACCCGATGATGCCCAGGTACTTGTGCCCGTCGCGGAAGAAGCCGTTGGCGGACAGGAGCCCGGCTCCCACGGCCCAGGCCTCGGGGCGAACGAGGACGTCCGCCAGCAAGCCCAGCGTGAAGAAGTTGGCGAGCGGGCCGAGGATGTGGACCTGCAGCAGCTCGGGAATCCCCAGCCCCAGAAAGCCGAAGAACAGGAAGTTGACGATCTTGACGCCGATGATGCTGCTCATGAAGATGAGCCACCGGAAGCAGATCTCCTCCATGACGCCGGCCCACAGGCTGAGCAGGAAGCCCTTGCCGAAGTTGACCTCGGCGTTGCGGTTCTCCTCGGGCTTGTTGCGCGTGAGGATGCTGACCAAAGCGGTGAAGCCGGCGCCCCAGATGAAGATGGGGATGGCGGTGCGCAGCCAGTCGCCGAGGCTGCCGCTCGTCTTCCAGAGCTGGAAGAAGCTGAACGGCAGCGTCTCGGGCCAGATGGCCAGGACGATGGCCACGAAGATGGCGCCGAAGAAGGCGGACGCCAGGTAGTTGCGCCCTTCCTTCTGCTTCTCCTCGGCGTCGGTGAGAACGGTTGAGTTGCCGATGAATCGAGACAGAGACAGTCGCATGCAGTCTAACTCCTTTGAAGTTCAGCGGCAGTGACGCCGCGGCCACAGGAAAGGGGCGGCACGCCGCCCCTTTCCTGTCAGGTGAACTATGTGAATCCAGGCGTTGTCGGAGCGGGCCTCGGCCAGCTTCTCCTGCGCCGTAATGGCAGTCAGGCTGGCCGTGTCGACCAGCCTGTGGTGCCTACTTGGGCTCCTCCGTGTTGCCGGTGCTGGTGCCGTCGCCGGTGGCGGGCGGTGTCGTGCCGGTGGTGTTGCGGCTGCCGGCGAAGATGCCGATGAGCACGGCCGCGATCACACCCACGACGATGGTGCCGACGGC
>DATNRD010000612.1:0-9929 GCA_036703665.1 Candidatus Obscuribacterales bacterium | reverse complement strand
CTGCCCATCATTGCGGCGTCCGGCTTGCTCAATCAGCCCGTTGAGGTCCCATGGTGGGGTGGGCGACGTCTGATTCTTACCGCCTAAACCTTGCCAAGCGATATGTTAGGTAATTTCCCTTTCGTGGAAATTCAGGCTAGCTTCGAAACCGCCTGATTCGGTCTGTTCGGAGCCACACACTTTTTTGCCAGCGGGCGAGCACTGTTCGGCGGCAAAGAAAGGGCGCCGACGGCTTGATTGCAGCGTTGTCATTCCAGTCTATAACAGCAGTAATACGGTCCCAGAAGTAATTCGCAGGACTGCGGCAGTTCTTGAACAAGGCGGCTGGAGCTACGAAATAATCGCTGTTGACGATGGCAGCACAGATGGGAGTTGGGACGTGTTGCAGAAGGAGGCGGTGAATAATCCGCGCGTCACGGTCATCGGTCTGGTGAAGAATTACGGCCAGCATCCTGCCTTGTTGTGTGGACTGGCGCATAGCTCAGGCGATTACGTGGTTACCATAGATGATGATCTGCAAAACCCGCCTGAGGAGATTGTCCGACTCCTGGAGAAAGGAAGGGAAGGATATGACCTCGTTTGCGGGAGGTTCTACAAGAAGCAGCATGAGCTTTACAGGCGACTCGGCAGCAGATTGATCGCTCTTGTCAACGAAAAGATATTCAGAAAACCTCGACACTTTTATCTAACAAATTTCAGACTCATGGAACGCCGGCTGGTCGACCGCATCTGCGCGTACCAGACGGCGTTTCCGTATGTAAACGGTCTGGCCTGCATGCTGGCCGGGAGAATGGCCAACGTCTGGGTGGAGCATCACGCGCGGCGTGACGGAGAGTCGCGCTATAGCTTGGGGAGGATTCTGACGCTCGTTTTGACGATTCTTTTCAACTACTCCGCCTATCCGCTGAGATTGGCTTGCACGGTTGGGCTGGCAGTATCCGTGGCGAGCTTTATAATGAGCGGTTATTTCATCTTTAAGGGCATCTTTTTGCACAGCTCTGTCCCGGGCTGGACCTCGATCGTGACCCTCCTGTCCTTCTTTAACGGGGTTTTAATGCTTATTCTGGGAATGTTAGGGGAGTATGTCATCCGGATTCTCAATACCTCGGCGGATCATCGCAGCTACCACATTAGAGAGATCTGCAAATTTGACTAAGCATTTTTTTATAGCCGGAGCCCAACGGTCGGGCACGACTTACCTGTATCAAGTCCTGGACGCGCATCCGGAAATCGAGATGAACAAGCCGGTGCGTCCGGAACCAAAATACTTCTTAAAGCCGAATTCGCAGTTGTATGTCGACCAGTACATCCAGACGTACTTCCATGAGCAGGGTGCAAAAATGCGCGGTGAAAAGAGCGCAAGCTACATGGAGGCACCCGGCACAGCACAGCGTATTGCGCACTGTTTTCCTGACGCGAAGATCCTGTTTATCCTGAGGGACCCGGTCGAACGTGCTATTTCCCATTACCGGTATAGCGTGTCGAACAAGCTTGAAAACAAGCCGATGAGCGAGGCACTGCTTGACGAGCAGGCACAGGACCGGCCCTATGACCGTTCGGCTCTCTCGGTTTCCCCATTTGCCTATCTCCGCCGAGGCAGGTACGTCGAGTATATCGACGCGTACGCACAACACTTTCCCAGAGAGCAGATTCGCATCCTCGTCTTTGAAGACTTTATTGGAAGCGTCGCTCAAATACAAGATCTGTACGGATTCCTGGGCGTCTCAACGAATTTTGTCCCAGACTGCATCAACGAGCCTGCCAACGAGAGCGAGCCTGATGGGCAAGAACCCACTGCTGAGATTTACCAGTTCTTGCGCGCTTATTTCCGTGGGTCAAACAACCGGCTCGCTAATCGGTATGGAGTTAGCGTAGCGGCGTGGCAGCGTTAACCAGACGGACGGCTGTGGCGCAGCAAGCTAGCGTTTGCTGACCATGGACTCCCTGGTGTTTGGCTTCTCGGCACGCATGCCTGGCTTGACCTGGTTGATGTTCGGCACAGAAGGCGGGTGAGGCGGGCTCCCGACTGGTGTGATGACCTTTTGGGAAGGTCTGGAAGCATAGCGGTGGTCAATCGACCCGTCCAATGCGTGTGAGTTGAACCAGGACATAGGCGGCCGAGCCTGTCTAGCCCCAACACCGTAAAGAGATGTTGCGAGAGGCCTTTTGATCAGCCAGTATGCTTACAAAAAATTGATGTAAGGCCGCCACCGCACACACGTAAGATCTTCTCGACTTGCAGACGAGGTCGGCTGATGGCCTTCGAGTTCCTGATTCTTGGTGCTGGACGTGGTGGCACAAGCCTTCTTATGGCTCTGCTCGATACGCACAGCAAGCTGGAGATCCTGTCCGAGTACGCATCGGTCGAGTGCCTTATGGACAAGAGCCGCAATGTCTTCCAGCGTGTTGAGGCGTTCAGGGAGGCATGTCTGGCGGAGGCCGCGCGACACTCCGACAAAATCTGGGGCAACAAAATTACAACCGAGCAGTTGGCTGCGCTGGCAACCGGCTCTCCCTCGGCTGATTTTGACGTCCTCGGCTACTTTTTCAATCAGGCGTTCCGGACCACGAAGATTATCTTCATTCTCCGGGATGGTCGTGCCTGTGTTCGCTCCAAGGTCAAGCGAACCGGGCAATCGTACGAGACGGCGTGCATGCGATGGAACTACAGTGTCGAGGTATACAGGTACCTGTTGGGCGACCCGACACGTCATTTGCTGACGAAATTCGAAGACCTCCTGGTGGACCCGCCGACAGTGTTGCGGAGAATCACCGAGTTCCTGGGCGTTCCTTTCGAGGAAGGGATGCTGTTAGGAACGGACAACCCGAAGCTGCGTCCCGAGTATCGAAACACGGGATTCGACCTGACGAAAATGGACACCGGGCCGGTGGCTGACTGGTACGGCGTGATAGAGCACAATCTCAGGCTTTGCGGGTACTTACAATAGTTCTCAGCATCGGGCGCGATCCGTGGCGGTAGCAACCATGGAAATGGCGAAACGATGGGAGCTGCTTTGCCAGAACTCTAATGTGTGACCACTTTGGATCTGCTAAGGTAACTAAACGCAGGAAATTCGTTGAGACCGTAGTTGTGGGAAGCGTGCATAGAAAGCTATTAATTCATATCGGCTATCACAAGACAGGCACAACTTGGCTTCAAACACAGTTGTTCCCCAATGAGGCGCTCGGGCTGGGTCAAGTCGGTCGCGAATTCGTGCGAAGGAATCTAATCGCAAAACGCCCTCTTGAGTTCTCCGCCCAGAATTGCTCTGAGCTTCTTGAGCCAGAAATCGAGAAATTGGAGTCGAGGGGTCTTCATGCGGTCGTGTCTCATGAAGCATTGAGCGGCAACCCGTATTCCGGCGGCTATCAATCTAAAGAGATGGCCGACCGCCTGGCTGCTACTTTTCCATACGCCAGAATTTTGATTGTCGTTCGCGAGCAGCGCGCTATGATTCAGTCAAGTTATCAGCAGTACGTGAAGCTTGGGGGCAGGGCAGGCATTGAAGAGTTCATCTTCCCTCCTGGAAGATGGAGCAGCCGCATCCCGCTTTTCAGCCTTGAAAACTTCAAGTACCATCTATTAGCCCAGTACTATCAAAGACTTTTCGGTGCTTCTAACGTACTCGTTGTTCCCTATGAGCTCTTCGTCTCGGAGCCAGTGGAATTTGTTACATTGGTTTTGAAGTTTGCCGGTTTGAATCCAGATTGCCATTGCGTATGCAGACTGCCGCTAACGGAGAAGTGCAACGTGACTCCGCCCTGGTTTTCGCTGGAGGTGAAGAGGCGACTCAACTTTCTCTATCCGATCAGCAAGCATCATCGGCTTGAGACCACGTCCGTGTGGGAGCGGAGGCGAAGAGAGTTCGTTGATGAGATATCTGGATTGGTGGGCAGGCTCGTGCCCAAGGCCTGGCAAGACAAATTAAAGCAAGAGCAAAGCGACTGGATTGACAGGACAGTCGGTAACATGTACATGGAAAGCAATGAGATGCTTGCCACCATATGCGGTATCGACCTGAGGCGGTTCGGATACCGCATGCCTGTTCATGCAATGGAATCTCAGCTCGCCGGCGGCATCGGATTAAGGCGAGATCCTGTGCATTCTGGGAGCAGGGGCTACGATCCGTAACTGGCGACATACTGTGGCATTGGGCGTGGGCAGCAATCAAGTACTCCCAATTCTGGTCACCGGCATGGGGCGGTCAGGATCGACGCTCATGATGAGCCTTCTCGGCGGCGACGAGCGCTGCGTCTTCGATAAGGTCTACCCGTTCGAGAGCCGGTACCTTTCGCTGTTTGCCAGCATTGCCGCCAAATGGCAGGGATGGAAGTTCGGGGGCAGCGGCGCCGAGGCTGCCGGAATCGGCATGTTCCCTACGCTTCTGCGGTGCTCGACTGCGACTGGCGACTTGATGGCAATTCCCTCATCCAGGGAAGTGTTTTTCTCATTGTGGGAGACCTTCCTGGCCAGCGCCAGGCAAGGCAATCCCCAAGCGCTTTTCTATGCCGAAAAGGGACGGGAGTGGGTTCCGCCCTTCTTGCAGGATCTTTTGTCGGTGTACACCGTCTACCTCTTCCGGGATCCTCGTGATATCTTCTTGTCCATCAATGCCTTCACGCAAAAAACAGGGCATGGATTCGGACGGGAGCCCGGCGGCGACGATCTGGATCACGCGCGCACCCTGTGCTATCGCTTTCTGTACCGATTCGAGAACTACCGCGCACTGAAGCTCAGCTCCGGAGCGTGCAGCCTGGTAAGGTACGAAGACCTCGTCAGCGATGCACAAGGGGCTACCGGTGAGCTCCGCCAGGCAACAGGAATCGAGCCCGCGGCCAATGCGGCTCTCGATCATTACAGCAAGCACAGCACGACTCCGGACGTCAAGTCATCCATCGGTCGCTGGAAGCGAGAGGGGCTCGACCCGCGAGTGAGAACCTGCATCGTCCAGACGCTAAGAGAGCCCCTGCGAGAGCTCAACTACGACCTGGAGGATGACGAGGACTTCCGCGGGCTGCCTGACCTGGTGTTCGATCAGCGCTGCTCGGTTCCGCCATCAGTGCAGGGCGGCAGGGTGAAGCAGCTCAGCGCCATGGGCATGGAGCTGGAGCCGGCTGACGGCATGCTTTCTGTCGAGCTGCCGCTGTCTCCTTTGGCGGCAGACCAGATAGACGAGATGTGGGTTTGTTTTTCCGACACAGCCGGCAGCGTGGCGAGATTACAGTGGCGTTCCGCCAACCAGGATTTCAGCGATGAACGGTCGATCGAGCTCGGGTACGACCCCGGTTCTCATGTGAACGCTCTGCGCTTCAATATGCGGGCGGCCCACTCGTGGCGCGGACAGATAACGGGACTTCGGCTTTGCCTGGTAGGCCACGCGCACCCAGAGGAGAAGGCCAGGACTGTCTGCTTGCGGCGCATAAAGCCGATTGGGGCCCGTCTGGTGTCATCAGGACATCCTGACAGTCGAGCGCCTGCCCGCAAGGTGTTCGATTTTTTCTTGCGCCGCTCATGAGTCTGGCTCGAGGCCGGGTTTGTCGGAATCCCAGATTGAGATTGTCTTCAGGAGCGGCAGGAAGACCGCGTATACTATCCACTGCCACTATGCAGAGTCGAGCCTATGACCAAATCGCTTCTTGAGCCGACCTATGGGAATTGCGCCTGGATTCCTGGTTATGAATACGGGGGAGACCTGGGCGCGATCTTGCAGTCTTGGCCTTATCTTCCGCATCTCCAGGAGGTCGGTGATCGGGGCAAGTGCGCAGCGGTGTTCCTGGGTGAACTCGAGCGGCAGAGCACAGCCGCAGGTGGCTCGCTGCGGTTGTCCGCGCAGAGGTCGGTTGGCGGCGGGCTGTGGATTGCCGGAGTGCGCCGCCTGTCCTGGGACAGCGAATTCTTTGGCTTCGGAGTCGGCAGCGTGGCGCCGCTTGTGAGCCCTGCCTGCTCGCGGATCGCGGAGTCCGACATTGCCGCAGGCAAAGAGGCACTGTCGGCGTGCCTGCAACAGGCGCGCGCCTGTCAGTTGGAGCAGCTCTCGGCCAGCGTCAACTGCGCCGATACGCTCAGTCAGCTGGTCCTGCAGGCGATGGGCTTCACTCTCATGGATACCATCGTTGGGTTTCGGGTGCGCCTCGCCGAGCTGCCGCGGACCAACAACCACGAGCCGGCAGTCAGGGATGGAAAAGAGAGCGATGTAGAAGCCGTGGCAGCGATCTCGGCCGAGTGCTTTGGAAATCGGGCCTATAACGTGAACCGGTTCAACAGTGACCATCGCTTTCCGCAGCAGAAGGTACGAGAGATGTACGCCTGCTGGATTCGGAACGCCTTCCGGGGACTGGCAGCCGATCACGTCCTTGTCTACGAGCTGGATGGGCGTCCGGTAGGATTCGTTCTGCTCAGTCTGCCATCGAGGTCAGATCTCGACCTGGGCCTGAACGTGGGGAAAATTCCGTTGAACGCCGTCGACCCGGCTTATCACGGCAGAGGTTTATACGGGAAGCTGGTCAGAGCAGCGCTGGAGTGGATGCGAAACCAGGGGGTGGACGCAGCGGAAATTCGGACGCAGCTCTCCAACGTGGCGGTACACAAAGCCTGGGCGAAGGTCGGTGCTCACCTGGCGTTTGCCGAGCACCGTTTCCATCTTTCTCTTTGAGGACATTCACGTCCGTAGGCGGGAAAACCACGCCCCCGGGAATTAACCATAATTAACCGCCTGGGCGCCGGTGCTGCTGCCCTAATTAGATTAGAGGCCCGATCTTGTGCGCATCCTAGATGTATAGCACTCTTTTTAGACTTCAGGTTCACCATTATGAACCGCCAATCAGCCTAGCGTGCATACATGTCAAGTGGGGGTAGCCCGATGGAAGTTCCGCAGAGGTGGAGACAGAGCCGCTTGTGGGGGGTGGCGCGGAGGATCAAGCGAGCAGCCGGACGCCTCGGCGCAATAATTGCCGGCAGCGATGGCTCCGCGGAGCATCCGGTCTCCGAATTTGCACCAGGACAGCCCGCGTGCGCTTCGCCAGAAAGGCAGCGCCAGGCCTATACGCTGGTGGCTCCAGCGGCAAGAATTGAAACCACTCAACTGCGCGAGTCTTCCAGGACGCCTACTGTGAGCGTCATCATGCCCACCTGGAATCGTGGACAGATGATCGCCCGGGCAATCGAAAGCCTGCTGGCCCAGACCGCCTCCGATTGGGAGTGCATCATCATCGATGATGGTAGCACGGATGATACCAAGCAGGTGATCGATCGCTACCTCAAGGACGAGCGTTTTCGTTATTTCTACAAAGAGCACGAGAACTGCAGCCGCGCTCGAAACCTCGGCTTGCGTCAGGCAAGGGGCGAAATCATCACATATCTGGACACGGACAATGTCTGGCTCCCTCATTACCTCTCTGCGGTTATTGATGCCTTCAACCAGAACCCGGACATCAACGCTATGTACGCCTGCCAGATAGTGGAGGAGCGGGGAGACAGCTCGAAGTACTTTTTCCGCGGGGAGCCGTTCAACTACCAGAAGTCGCTTGGGGGCAACTACATCGATCTCAACGTGTTTGCGCACCGACGAAAGCTCGTGGAGAGCCTGGGCGGGTTCGACGATCAGCTTGCCAGACTGTCCGACTGGGACATGGTGTTGCGATACGGTGCCCGGGAAAAAATCGCCGTACTTCCCATACTGGGAGGAGTGTATTACTGGAGCAGGCAAGACGGTGTAAGCGAACAGGAGTCTTTTGCCTACAACCGCTACCTCGTTGAAGCCAAGCAGATTAGCCCTATCAGGGAAAAGGTCAAGGTCCTGTACGCGCTCTGGCACTACCCGCAATTGAGCGAGAGCTACATTGAAGCCGAGATTCAGGCCGTCCGCAAACTTGGCGTGGACGTGGAAGTATGGTCTGAATGCGGCGTGTCGGCCCCATTCCCCAGCCAGGTGCCTGTGCACCGTGGCACATTGCAGGAGGCTGTAGAGGCGGTTCGTCCTGATGTCGTTCATACGCACTGGCTGCATATGGCAAGGAAGTATGGGCCGATGATCAAGGAGAAAGGCCTGGCGGTGACGGTCCGCGGCCATAGCTTCGAGTTTACGGAGAACCTGGTCAAGGAGCTGGACCAGGATGAGATAATCCAGGCTATCTATCTGTACCCCCATCGTGCAGCCCTGTTTCCGCGCACCAGCAAGAAAATTAAGAGCATGCCGGTGGCGTTCAATCCCGACCTCTATCGTCCGAGCAAGAACAAAAACCGCAGGCTTGTGATGCGGACCGGGGCGGGCCTTCCTACCAAGGATCTGCCGTGCTTTATTGAGACAGCAAAACTGTGCCCGGATCATCATTTCTTGCTGGTTCTCGCATATGCGTTCCAGCGAGAGGATTACACGGACGAAATAATCGAGATGAACCGCCGTGCCGGCAGCCCCGTGGAGGTGCGAGTGAACCTCCAGTACGAAGAAATGTCCAGGCTGATGAGCGAGGCGGGCATATACATGCATACGGCAGATCCCAGGCAGCCGTTCGGGATGGCCGTGTCGATTTCAGAGGCAATGGCAACGGGATGCTACATGCTACTCAGAAGGCGCCCGGAGACCTATGCGTACGCAGAGAATGTCGCCAGCTATTACGATACCCCTGAGGAAGCCGCCGAGCTCATCAAGCGCACCATGCAGTGGTCTGACGACGAGTGGGTGGCAGCCCAGGTAAGAGCTGTCGACCATGCCTATGAGAGGTTTGTCAGCACGCGTGTGCTGCAGGCACTCGTTTCCGACTGGTGCGAGATTGCAGCGGCGCGCAAATTGGCGCTTGCCGGCGTAAGAAGCCCGAGCGCGCATCTCCTTCGTTAGGCGGCTGTGCGTGAGCATTTTCTAACCGGCTGGAAGCAGCCTTGTGCGTGCATCCGATCCTTGATAACTTATTCTTGTCCGTCCCGGGTGGGCAAGCACATGGCCCAGCAACCACAACTACGTAGTGCAGGCGCTTGCGCCGTGGACAGCGCTTGCGCCGTGGACAGCGCTTGCGCCGTGGATCGCGCTTGCGCCGTGGTTCTGCTGGTCCGAACAAGGAGATCGGCCTAGTGCACGTACAGGCTCCGGCGCTTTTGTCAATCGTAGTGCCTCTCTTCAATGAGGAGAGCAATATCGAGGCGCTGTACGGGCGGCTCAAGCAGATTGAGAAGCGGCTGCAGCCCACGCGGACAGAGATCATCTTCGTAGATGACTGCTCGCAGGATCGGACCTGGGCCCTTGTAAGCGGGCTGTGCAGGCAGCATGAGAACGTGCGCTCGATCCGGTTTGCAAAAAACTCCGGCAGCCACGCTGCGATAATGGCGGGGCTGGTGGCCTGCGGTGGCGACTGCGCAATGTTTCTTGCCGGTGACCTGCAGGATCCTCCTGAGCTCATCCCAGATATGCTCGATAAGTGGAGACAGGGTACAGGCATCGTCTGGGCGGCCAGGCAACAGGTGCCCGGTCAGAAGCGGCGAGACAGCTTCTTATCTTTCCTTTACTGGCGACTTGCCCACTACCAGACGAGCGGCTCGCTACCCAAGCGGGGGGTCGATTTCTTCCTGATCGACCGCAAGGTTATCGAGGCCATTGCCCCGGGCCGGCATTGCCGGGCTCCCATTTTTCAGACTGTAGCCGACACAGGCTTCAAATCCGCGGTCGTCTATTACACGAAGGCCGAGCGGGCAGGGGGCAAATCCGGGTGGACCCTTAAAAAGAAGGTGGCTCTTGTTTTTGAGACCTTATTGTTCTCACCCCTGGTGCTCAGGGCGTTCACTGCCGGTGGTGCCGCTCTAGCCGGGTTCGGAATTCTCGGGGTTATCGGACTGCTTACGCTTTGGCTGGTCACGGGCACCCAGTTGTCGGGGGTGGCTCTGGCGCTCAGCGTATTGTCCCTGCTCACCGGCCTGCAGATGACCATGCTGGGACTCGTGG
>DATNRD010000611.1:0-7463 GCA_036703665.1 Candidatus Obscuribacterales bacterium | reverse complement strand
GTCTGTCTGATCACCTCGTCGAAGCGGGTAATTACGCTGGCCGATATCGTCTCGATCAGCAACGTCACCACCAGCCACGGCAGTCTTGCACGGAACGACAGAGGGACGCTGTAGGCCAGCGTTTCGCTCTGTTCCGGTCCGGTGACGTCGATGCCCGAGGACTGATAATAATCCTCCGTTGCTTCTTCTTCTATGACGTCGATGACATCGTCGGCGGTGATGATGCCTCTCAGTTTTCCCTCTCCATCCACCACCGGCAGTGACAGCAAGTCGTAACGACTGAGCTTCTCGGCCGCTTGCTCCTGATCCGTATCGGTCGTCACTTTTACGACGTCCGGATCCATCAGGCTTTCGACCGATGCCTCGGGTGGAGCCGTCAGCAGCTCCTTGAGAGTTATGCGTCCGACCAGATGCTCCTGGTCATCAACGACGTAAACGTCATATATGTCCTCCCCGACCTCCTCGTATGTCTCGCGCAGACTGGCCAGGGCCTCGCCGACGCTCATCTGGGCGTTGACGGCCAGGTAGTCGGTGGACATGATGCCGCCTGCGGAGTCTTCTTTGAAGGACATCAGCTCCTCGATGTCGCCTGCCGCCTCCACGTCGGTCATCTGGCTGATGATGGACCTGGCCTTTTCGACGGGAAGCTCGGCAAGCAAGTCCACAGCATCGTCGGGCGACATCCTGCTTATGAGCGGCACCACCCCCAGGTCGCCCAGGGCGGTCAGCAGCTCGCGCTGCGCTTCCGGCTCGAGCTCTGCCAGCACGGCGCTGGCATTGTCCAGGTCGAGCAGCCTGAAGCATGCCAGCCGCTGCTGTTTGTCCATTTCCTGGAGCCACTCGGCCAGATCTGCAGGGTGCCGATCATTGAGCAGCACCCGGAGCCGTTGACGATCCCCGCTACTAAGCAAGGACGCGACGTCTTCAAGCGCCAGTGTCTCTTGCTCTACCAATGTCGGATTCCCCTGCCACCCGGTTGTTGCAATTCGGCAAGCAAGCCTGTGCCGCTTGGCGCGTCAACCAATGATAACCCAGCGGCGGCGGAGGGCTCCGGGATGTTGTTTTTTTATAAGCGCTCCCCAGCGCTGCGCTCCTCCTCCGCGCGACAAGACGCTCGGCAGCGGCCTGCGGCTGCGCCGCCTGGCTCCGTCGCTCAGTGGTTAGTCGTCCAGGTAGCCGGCCAGCTTGCTCGACCAGGCCGGTTGCCGCAATTTGCGGAAGGCCTTGTGCTCTATCTGCCTGACGCGTTCGCGAGTGATATTGAACAGCCTGCCGACCTCCTCGAGCGTTCGCTGGCGGCCGTCCTCCAGCCCGTAGCGCAGGTGCATGATGTCGCGTTCGCGTGGTGTGAGCTGGCTCAGCATGCGGTTTAGGTCTTGGCGCATCAACTCCTCGACCGTGGTCGAATCGGGACGGGAGGATTCGTTGTCCTCGATGAGATCGCCCAGATAAGTCTCTTCGTCGCGGTTGAGCGGCATCTCCATCGAGATTGGTTCGCGGTCGGCTTGAATGATCTCCTGGATTTTCGCCAGAGGGAGATCCATTGCCTCGGACAGCTCCTGCTCGGTGGGCTTGCGGCCAAGCTCTTGCGCAAGGCGCGCGCTGGTCTTTTTCATCTTGTTGATCGATTCGACCATGTGCACCGGCACGCGTATGGTGCGAGACTTGTCCGCCAGCCCGCGGCTTATCGCCTGCCTGATCCACCAGGTCGCGTAGGTGCTGAATTTGAAGCCCTTGGTGTGGTCGAACTTCTCGGCTGCTCGGATGAGCCCCAGGTTGCCTTCCTGAATCAAGTCCTGAAAGGGCAACCCGCGATTCACGTATTTCTTGGCGATGGAGATGACCAGTCGCAGGTTGGCCTGTATGAGGCGTTTTTTTGCGTCACCATCACCTTTGGCGATGCGCCTGGCCAGCTCGATCTCCTCGTCGGGCTTGACCATCTTGACGCGCCCGATCTCGCGCAGGTAGAGACGTACCGAATCCTCGGTGAAGGCGTCGCCCGGACGGGACCCTTCGCTTTCCAGCTCCTCAGCTTCGTCTGCGGCAGCCGGCTCGTCTTCTTGAGTAAATGCGCTGAGGTCCGACCACTCGTCGGCGACGTCTTCGGTAACCCTGGAAGCCAATTTCGCAACTCCTGCGTGAACAGAGCGCTCACAATCCTACCGGGTATTTACCCAGTCCAACGAAAGAATTTGCGGTCGAGAGCGTAGTTAAGTTTTGTAAATTTATTAAATTTCCCGCATGGTAATTCGAATTTCGGGTAATGGCGGCAAGCGCGCCGTAATCAGTCAGAATATAAGTTGAGCTCGCCGGGGTCGGCAAAGCGTAAGCAGGCTCGCCGGAATGGGCCATTCCAGAGGCAGTCGGTGGATATTCAATGATCAAGGGCAGTCTCAAGGATGTCAGCTTGCCGGGGCTGCTGCAGTTCCTCGCAAACGAAAACAAGAGCTACCGCCTCAAGGTGGAAAAGGGCGGCCTTTACGGTGACGTCGTCGTATCCAACGGGCACGTCATATCGGCCGCTTACGGGTTGCTGCGCGGCGAGGACGCGCTCTGCGAGTTTATGACCTGGGACGAAGGCATATTCTACGCCGAGCGGCTGCCCTCCCGCATGGAGGCCACGGTCGAGAAAAACGTCAGCCTGCGCCTGCATCAGGGCACGACTTTCGCTGACCAGGCCGCCTTTTTGCTGGAAGACAACGTGGGGCTCAACACGGTCGTCAGGCCCTCACGCATGTTCGGCACCCCGGAATGGCAGGAGTCCTCCAAGCTGCAGCCGCTGCAGCGGGAGGATTTCCTCATCCTCGGCTGGCTTTCCGATGGCAGGACGATGCGCCAGGCAATGCGCGAGTTTGCTTTCGATCTTATTCAGGCCACGGCCATTCTTTACAGGCTGCTGCTGACCCGCTCGGTGGAGGTCGTGCGCACGACCGGCCCGATCGAGGTGGGAGCTGAGCTTAGCGCCCCCGAGCGTGACGGTGGCGCCACCGCCAGACCTCAGCCGGAGGCAGCCGTTCAAGTTGTCGCTCCAGTGGCTGAGGTGGCCGCACCCCCGGCCGAGGCGCCGCCCGTGGAGGCGGTCGACAAGACAACCTTGAGAACGACCGTTTTGCCGATTGCTTCGATCGACATCGAGCGTTTGATGAAGGCGTGCTTCACCATCTCCGAGTTCGGCTTTCTGGCCCTTAAAAACCCGATGCTGGACGAGACCATCAGGTCCATCCTGCTCAAGGTGGAGGAGGGCAAGACCGTCGATGAGGTTGTCCTGGAGGCAGGCCGCCACCCGGCGGCGGTGCTCTCCACGTACAGGTACTGTATCGACCGGGGCTACATCAACAACCCGGACTCCGTGCTGCCGCTGACGGCCGACCTGCTGCTGGGACGCACCGAGATCGATCAATACCTCCTGCAGCGCCGGCGCGTCACCGGCGAGCAGCTGCGCGACCTGGTGGTGCAATCGCGCACGCAGGGGATCAAGCTTCCGGAAATGTTGGTTAAGAGCGGATTTCTTTCCCAGGAGGACCTGGAGGCCGTCGAGGCGCAGCGCCGGCGCTTCTCCCAGCGGTGAGCGCTCCTGTCATCGATTTGGTATAGTCAGCATTTGCACAACCATGGATGTCAGGGAGAACGCATGACTCACAAGTACAATCCGCGCGAAAAGCGCCGCCGGCGCAAGGCCAAGGTCCAGCGCAAGAAAGCCAAGATCCGGGAGGCGATTGCCACCGGTCGCCAGAGCAAGAGTTAGGTTTGACACAAGCCGGTAGCCAGACGACCAGAATAATGTCGGGCATGCGCCCCACCGGGCGCCTGCACCTGGGCCACTATTTCGGCGCGCTGGTCAACTGGCTGGAGTTCCAGGACAAGTATGAGGCCTACTTCTCTATAGTCGACTGGCACGCGCTGACCACGAAGTACCAGGCCAGCCGCGAGATACAGGCAAATATCTGGGAGATCGCGCTGGACTGGCTGAGCGTCGGTATCGATCCTGACAAAGCGACGATCTACGTGCAGTCTGCCGTACCGGAGATTGCCGAACTCCATCTGCTTCTGTCCATGATCACCCCGCAGAACTGGGTCGAAGGGGAGCCCACGCTCAAAGACATGGTGCGCATGCTGGCGGCCGACGAGGAGGAAGCCCGCGACAAAGCCACCTACGGGTTGCTCGGCTACCCGGTGCTGATGACGGCGGACATCCTGGCCTTCAAGGGCGAGCTCGTCCCGGTCGGCAAGGATCAAGAGTCTCATCTGGAGTTCGCCCGCGACGTAGCCAGGCGTTTCAACTCCATGTTCGGCGTCCCGTATTTCCCGGAGCCTAAGCCCAAGTTCACCGCAGTGCCGCTGATGAAGGGCATCGACGGACAGAAGATGGGCAAGTCGTACGGGAACGACATCAAGATTGCCGACAGCCCTGACGACACCAGCAGGAAGATCGGCATGGCAATCACCGACCGGACTCGCATAGCCAGAACCGATCCCGGGCACACCGACCTGTGCGAGGTGCCCTGGCCGATGTATCTGATATTCGGTCAGCATATAAAGGAACAGGTCAAGCAGGAATGCGAATCGGCGGAGATCGGCTGTGTTGCTTGCAAAAAGCGCCTTGCCGAAATCGTCAACGAGTTTATGTCGCCCATGCGTGAGCGACGGCAGAAGCTGGCGGCTGATCCAGACCATGTCCGCCGGCTGCTCGAATACGGCAACGCCAAGGCACGAAAGGTGGCGCAGCAGACGCTCTCTGATGTCCAGGAAATCATGGGCCTGGTGCAGTGGAGATAAATGGACCCGGGGGCGAGCCGCTAGACTTGGTACCGCCGGCGGTGAGGCCGCTTGTGCGGGTCAACGAGGTTCTCGTTGTCGCCTATGCTGCCAGCCTGCCGCTTTCTTTGACGCTTTCGTGGGTGTTGCTCATCGCCGGGCTGGTAACCTGGTTAGTGGTCCGCGTAGTGGATCTCACCGGTAGTAAGGGGCGACCGTGGCAGCCGCCCCCGCTGGCTGTGCCGCTGGCGGTCTTCTGCCTGTTTGTGTTTCTCTCGGGAGCTGTCGCTGGCGGCTTGCCGGAGGGCTTCAAGTCGCTCTGGAGCCTGAAACACCTGGTCGTCTACTTCTGGGCATTCGATGCCTTTTCTGCCAACAGACCTCTTGTCCGCATGGCCCTCAACATAATTTTGGCCATCTCGGGCATGTCCGGTGTGTGGGCTGCCATACAGCAGTTGACCGGCTTCCACCCCTTCGGCTATCCCTACCTGCAGGGCACCGGTTTCCTGGGCGGGCCGATGCCGTTTGCCGGGCAGATGCAAGTCTTCAGCCTCATGTGCCTGGCGCTTTTTTTCGCTCGCGCTTACACGGCGTTTGCTGCGCCGTTCTCCCGCTTGTCTGTGTTTGCGCTGGCGGCTGCCGCCAACTTTGCCGGCGTGTTCTTCGCCAGCGAGCGCAGTGCCTGGCTGGGCGCCGCAGCCGGCGCGATTGCCGCTGCCTGCCTTTTAGGCAGGGGGGCCGCCATGTCCTGCCTGGCTGCTTTGGTCGTAATCGCGGCCGTTTCGTGGGTGACCGTGCCTGTCGTAAGGCAGAGGATCGAGCCGCTGCTTACCTGGCAGAACGACATAAGCGCCCGGGTCCGTCTGAGAATCTGGCGGGAGTCGCTCGATTATTGGCGTGATTCTCCTTGCTTCGGAGTCGGCATCCGGCGCTTTCCTCACTTCGACATCCCTGAGGCGATTGTGCCGGGCCGATCCAAGGATCTCAATCACGCCCACAGCAATTACGTGCACATCCTGACCACGACGGGGCTGGCGGGGCTGGCGGCCTACCTGTGGTTATGGTTTGCTGCTTTAGGCAGAGCACTCGGCGCCTTCAAGTCCGCTGCGGCGCCCTTCGAGAAGGCGCTGGCGCTAGGTGTTTTCGGGGGGACGGTGGCGCTTATGGTATCGGGGGCTTTCGAGTACAACTTCGGGACCTCGCAGGTGCGCCTGGCGCAGTGGTTCGTGCTGGCCATGCTGCCGGCGGCAACAGCGGCGGCGGCAGCCCGCCCCTCAGGAGCCTCTGGTTGAGGCAACGAACTCGGCAAGTGACGGGTGATCCGCAAACAACTCGCGCCCGACGATGTGATTGGCCAGAACCCCATACATAAGATCAGCCTGCGCTTTGAGCCCGGATGCAAGTGGCTCAGGCGCCGCCTTGAGATCATCGCGGCAAAACTGCTGCCAGCTCGACGCCGCTGCCCGGGCAGCGCGCTCGCGGGCTTTGGCCAGCGTGCCGGCCCAGGTCGTGCCGGCGTAGGCGTTGCGCAGAAAACCATCACCGACCTCGGTGCCTTCGTAGAACAGACGCAGGCAGTCGGGCCCGATGCTGTCTGCCAGACGCAGTCCGTCCGGTCCGGCCACGTACTCGAGCTTGCCTTCCCAGAGCGCCAGCCCCTTGGCGGCAAAGAGCGCCAACAGAGCAAGAGCAATGTTATAGGACAGCTCGATGGCCTCCTCCAGGTGTCCGGGCGTAAGACCGGAGATGAGCAGAGCTTCCCGCAGGTCCAAAAGCCTGCGGTTCGGCTCGAGCCGGCTGTAAAACTCCAGCACCGGGCGGTCGAAGAGTCCAGAAGCCTCGGGCTGCCTTTCCAGACCATGAGCTTGCCGGTAGGTCCTGTCTGTCATGAGGCGACCGGTCAACGGGTCACCGGGCGCAATTCCGAAGCGAAAGACGAACTCCAGCGGGACGTGAAAACGCGCTCCGTCCGGCTCGGGGGGCGGGTAGAAGAAAAGCGGTTGTTCCAGAAGCACGACCTTGCGCGGCACGAGATACCGGCTTTTCAGAATGTCGAGGAGCACCGGCTGTGCGGACGCGGCTGCCTCCTTCATGCTGAGCGGCTTGCCGTCCGGGCCGACCAGAGCACGATAGTGTGTTGGCGCGCCGTGCTCCGCCAGCAAGTGACAGAAAACCAGGTGATTCCATCGTCGCTCCAGCCAGTCCGAGCGAATCGGCTTCAAGGCCGGCGACAGGGCTGTGTGCTGCCAGGTTTCTGGGTTTTCCAGGTGCTCGAAGATGTGCGCGGCGATAATGGAAAGCGCCCGCCCTCTGTTGGCGATGCTGTCCGGCATCCTGCCCCAATCGAAGATCGAATAGTGGTCTGAGATTTCCAGATAGAGCCGATCTTCACCGCCGCTGTTGCCAAGTATGCGGCGGTCTGCTCCTTCGTAGACGATTTCGCTGGATTGCATCACACCCTTACTTTGATCCAGCCGCCGGTTTGAAAGCGCCAGGCGGTCAGCAATCCCATCATTATGACCGATACGGTCATGGCTATCCACGCTCCGTCCGGGCCCCAGGCCATCGCCAGGCAAAGCAGCCAGGCCAGAGGCAGGCGCACCACCCAGTTGCAAACGATGCTGATCCACATGGGTGTCCGGGTATCGCCTGCTCCCTGCAGCGCGCCGCCCAGGATCATGGCCACGGCAAGAAACGGCTCGGCCAGC
>DATNRD010000610.1:0-2950 GCA_036703665.1 Candidatus Obscuribacterales bacterium | reverse complement strand
ACCTCCATGTTCAGCATGTCGACGGCTGCTCCCGGCACGACCTCCATCACCGTGTTGAGGAAGTTGGTGGCGTACTCCGTGGTGTGGAAGCCGAGCACCCGGTTGGCCAGCAGGGCGGCGGTCATCTCGCGCCCGAGCGGCGAGGCGGCCATCACCTCCGGAGCCGGCCAGGGAACATGCCAGAACTGGCAGGGCACCATGCCGGCTTCGATAGACATAAGCGGCGCCACCAGCGCCATATGGTAGTCGTGCAGCCAGCATATCGTGGGAAAGCTGCGCGTGGAGACGCGCAAAGCCTCTGTGGCGACAAGCTCGCTCAGCTGCCTGAAGGCGCGCCAGTTGGATGCATCGAACCTGGCTCGCTCCGGCATGCCATGCAAGAGCGGCCAGAGGTACTCCAGGGCCAGTTGCGCATGGCCACGAACCACTGGTTGCGGCAGAGAGGGCTTGTGAAAGGTGAAGCCGTGTGCCTGATCCTCCTCGCATACGGGAATGCTGGAAAGGGCAATCCAGTGAATCTTGGTCCCCAGCTGTCTGACGACCGGCTCCAGGCTTTTCGAGACGCCGCCGGATTCGCCCGGTCCCCGGTACGAGATGATCTTGAGCGCCGGCAGGTAGACTTGAAGTTGTCCGAGATCTTCGGGGGTTACAGGCGACAGGAGCAGCGGCTCTTTATGCGTGACCGTCGGCATTGATGGACCTCGGTTCGATGTTTTACCTTCAGCAAGACGAAAAACGAGGCGTGACAATGAAGCCACGCACGGCATCGGTCGGGTCTCCGGCGGTGGTACCTCTTTTGTATATCCACCCACATAAAGGTAATCTAAATGTGCACAGTAATCAAGTTGTCACATGGATTTGTTAACAACAACTTAAAGCCTGGCGCCGCACCATATACGATACCGCCGGCGAGGATACGAGCTTCCACCGATTGCCAGGGCAGCTGCCGCATTCCGCCAACGCCTCCCCTGGACCCGAAGGGAACGCCCGCGCCCTGGCCCGTTGGCAGCGTCTGCTCTGGTCTTAAGTTTCGTCATCCAGCCTCGACGACCGGCATGGGAATTGTCCCCATCCGGCTGTCGAGGAATTCTCTTGGCAGGGTATATTATTGCGGATAACTTCGTTCCGCTCGTGGTGTCCTCTTGTCCGGCCCAGAAGACCTCGAAGGAAAAAACACTGAGGCTGCCGAGCGCGGCAAAGCCGACGCAGCCGCGCGGGCGTCGGAGTATCTGTCGGTTACGGCCCTCGGGCTGCCGTCCGGCAAACCAGGGCAGCGGCGGGCAACCGAGGCGCCAACGCCGGCAGAGGGAGCCGAGCTCAACGTTGCGGCGGCGGGTCAAGCAACCAGCAGAGACTCCCAGGATAACCAGTTCGCTTACCTTCGGGCTCTGACAGGACGTCTGACTTACCTGGGTTTAACCGGCAAGCTCCACGTAGACAGCCAGTCCTGGCAGCAGGCTTTGAAAAAGGCCGGCCCGGTGGGCGAGCAACTTTTGGAAAGAATGCATCAGCTGGAAAAGAAAGGCTGGAGCTTCGGGCGCCTGGGCTTCAACGACCCCTACTGGGAGCTCAAGGGTCAGGGCTATGCCAGCCGTTTGATGCGCATGACCAGCCTGGGCGGCTACCACTGGGATGTCCACGACGGTGTGCTCAAGAGCGGCAAAGTAGTCGAGCACCTGGCGGGGCTTCCCGTGAAACGGATAACCTACAACCCGATGGTCATCTCGGCGGCCAACATTCTGGGATACGGCTACGGAACCAGCGATCCCATAAAGAACGTCGCCACCATCATGGCTCATGAGCTGGGGCATGAGGACGGCATCCTTCGAGAACACTCGGGAGACTGGAAAAAGCTCGTGCCCGAAGAGCAGAAGCTCCTGGCAAAAAGGATGCTGGCCACCGAGGCGCGCGCCATCATGACGCAGTTGCACGTTGCGCAGCAGCTGGGCGACACGCACATCCAGAATACGATGTTGCGCTCGTCGCTGCGCGGCGGTGAGCTGGGCGGCTTCATCCACGACACCTGGGGCAAATCGGGAGGCAAGTACGGGGCGTTCAGCGTCCTGGATCGCAAGGAGGCCGTAAGCTTCGTCAACTCATACCTCGATGAGACATTCGGCAAAGGACTCGTTGATGCTAAGACTGGCAAGATCCGCCCGTTCGACATAAACGCCGGTTTCGGCAAGCAGATAGGTAGTATCGCCGGTGATGCCGAACTGGCGGCGCTCATGGCCGAAAACAAGCCAGGCGTGAAGCCGCCATCGAGCCGGCTGGCAGCCCTGAGCGAAAGCGCCGGCGGCAGAGGGCTGATAAGAGGCGGACAGGCTCTGGCGGCCGTCGGCGTGCTTGCCATGGTGAACGATGTGCGCGGCGCCTTCAAGGAAAGTCCTTCTGCCGGAGTCGCCAGGCTGGCTCGTGTGGGCGTAGACTGGGGCGGATTCGAGGCCGGCACCGCCCTTACAATGATGGCGGCCGAACGCGCAGCGATGGTCGTCCCCTCGGCACGCTTCGCCAAGCTGTTGCCGGTGCTTGCCATCGCCGGCGGTATGGGCGGCTCCTTCGCCGCCGACAAGTTTTTCGGCTCCAGAGTCGAGAAAGTGATGCGCTCTGCCCCTGGTTTCATCGACAAAAAACGCCTGGAATCCTGGAGCTCGCTGGTCTAGGAGCGTGTCGGGAAATTAACCTGCCGGCACAAAGCGCTTGGAGAAACGGGTTGCAGATCATGACATCATTCGGAGATCAAAAAGCAGCATGACACTGTACCTGGTGGCATGCTATGCAGGATTGGCACTCAGCCTGATTCTGCGCCGGAGAGAGTGAAGCAAAGTATTGAAGGAATCCCCGAGATCGCTGATCATCTTGTTGCAACACAGAACGACAGCAAGGCGGAAACTCCTTCAATGAGTCAAGATATTGGGTCATCGCGGCATGGTGTGGGTAAGGTTGCCGG
>DATNRD010000609.1:0-4392 GCA_036703665.1 Candidatus Obscuribacterales bacterium | reverse complement strand
GAGGCTCCATCGATAGCTGCTCGAGACTGCCGGTCATGCCGAATCCCCGGATCTCGCTTTAGGGGCGCGCCCCGCCACGCCCGCCCTTGCGAAGCGATTTGGTCGAGTCCGAGTCGAGCGGGGTCGACCCCTACAAGGTTCGTGAAGATCGCGATTGTCACAAAACATCACTGCCTTCATCCCTTCACTTTTATTCTCGGGTCGAGGACGGTGTACACGACGTCCACGATGGTGTTGGCGATTATGAGGAAGACGGCGAAGATCAAGGTGGTGGCCATGATCAAGTCGTAGTCGCGGTTCAATACGGCGGTGATGAAGAACCGCCCCATGCCGGGAATGGCATAGATGAACTCGACGACAAACGATCCGGTAATGAGGATTGCGGTGAGCGGGCCCAGCACGGTGGCTACCGGCACCAGCGCGTTGCGGAGGACGTGCCTGGTGATGGTCTGCGCCGGCGACAGCCCCTTGGTTCTCGCCGTTCGCACCCAATCCTTTTCCAGCACCTCCAGGACACTGGCGCGAGTCAGGCGAGCCAGATACGCTGCCGGGCTGAAGCTCAAGGTCAGCGCCGGCAGGAGCATGTGGCGAAAGGATTCCCACAGGCCAACCGGCAGTATCTTCAGCCACAGCCCGAAGACCAGAATTAGAGTGGCGCCGATTACGAAGTTGGGCACGGATATGCCGACCGTGGCCGCCAGCATGGCTAAATTGTCGAAAGGCGTTCCCCTGCGCACGGCTGCGAGCGTTCCCAGCGGCACTCCAATGAGCACCGCGGCAATGAGTGCCATTGCCCCCAGTTGCAGCGATACGGGCATGGCATCGATGATGATGTCATTGACTGTCCTGTTCAAGTATTTGTAGGACACACCGAGATCGCCGCGCGCCAGGCGCGCTAAGTACATCGCGTACTGCTCATGAATCGGCTTGTCGAGGCCATACTTCGCCTCGATGTTTGCCACTATTTCCGGTGGCAGGCTCTTGTCGGCATCGAACGGCCCCCCCGGCACGATACGGCAAAGAAGAAATGTAATGGTGGCAACGATCCACAACACCGGAATAGCCCAGAGCGTGCGGCGTACGATCAGACCGAACATCGGCTATTTCTCCCTGGCGGAGGCGGACGGTTTACTTGCGACCTTGCCTGCATCTATGGTGACGGTCTTGAAGAACTGCAGGTCCAGAGCGTTGTGGGCAATGCCATGCACCCAGGGCTTGGTCATCGTATTTTGCGTGGAGAGAAACGTGGGCACAATCGCAACTTCCTCACGGCAAAGCAGCCGGTCGGCTTCTCGGTACAGCTCGCCGCGCAGCTTCGTGTCTTGCTCGCCGCCGGCCCTTACCAGCAGCTCATCGAATCGCTTGTTGCTCCAGCGCGTGTTGTTGTTGCCGTTGTGAGTCGTGAATAGATTCATGAACGTCTCCGGGTCAGGGTAATCAGCGCCCCAGGACGCCCTGAACATGGGTGGCGGGTCGTTATGCAGCGTCGCCAGATACACTTTCCACTCCTGATTCACCAGATCTACGTGGATGTTGAGGTTGCGCTTCAGCTCGTCCTGGATTGACTCGACAACCAGCCTCGTGTCTTCTCGGTTGGGATACAGCAAGCCGACAAGCGGAAATCCCTTGCCCCCAGGGTAGCCTGCCTCCGCCAGGAGCTTGCGGGCCCGCTCAGGGTCGAAGGGAAGGCCCGAATCAGGCGCATAACCCAGCAGACCGGGTGGAATCCAGGAAGTCGACGGGCGCTCTCCGCGCCTTAGAACGCGGGAAAAGACCTGCTTGTCGATGGCCATCGCTATGGCTTTGCGAACTCGCTGGTCGTCGCACGGCTTCTTGGTGACATTGAAGGCCAGGTAGTTGTTTCTCAGCAGCGGGTAGTTCTTGTATTCGGGCGACGTTCGGTTGCGTTCAACATCGGCTGTGGAGAAGCTGCGATTGTCCACGAAGTCCAGCTCGTCGTTTTCGTAGAGGGCAAAGGCCGTGGCCTGCTCCGGAATCATGAACATCTTTATCTTCTCGAGCCTGGGGGGGGCCTCGAAGAAGTGGGGGTTAGCCTCCAGCACGATCTTGTACTCGTGCTGCCACTCCTTGAGCAAGTATGGGCCGTTGGTGACGATGTGCTCCGGCTCCGTCCAGCGGTTGCCCCAGCGTTCGATCACGTCCTTGCGCATGGGGAAGCTGACGGAGAAAGCCGTCAGATAGATGAAGTATGCTGCCGGCTTCTCGAGCCTTACCTCCAGCGTTCGGTCATCGAGAGCCTTGACGCCGACCAGGTTGGGATCCTTCACCTTGCCCGTGTTGAACTCGAAAGCATTGACGATCGGATAGAGGAAATACGCGTATTGAGCCGCTGTCCTGGGCTCCAACAGCCGCTTCCAGGCGTACTCGAAGTCGCCGGCGACTACCGGCTTGCCGTCCGACCAGCGGGCGTCAGGCCTCAGGTGAAATACGTAGCGCTTGCCGCCGTCCAGCACATCCCAGCGCTCCGCCAACGAGGGTTTTGCCTCCAGCTCGTTTGTGTACTGGGTGAGCCCCACCATGATGTTGGAGATGACATCGAAGGAGGTCGAGTCCGTCGTGACGTTCCAGTCGAGGCTGGGCGGCTCGGCCGCGATGTTGATGCGCAGCGTGCCTGCTTCCGGCCCCGGCCTGTCATAGGAGCAGGAGCTAAGAAGGAGCGCGCAAGCTAGTGCCACGAGAAGCTTCACCAGCGCTAATTTTAGCGCCATTTGCCGGGACGATTGTAAAAGGGGCGCGCCCGCGGGCAGCGCTTGCAACGCGCCAACGGGTCGAGCGGGGTCGGCCCCTACAGCCTTCGTCAAGGAAGCTGGTTAGCAACCGAGCCTGTAAAGGAGCGCGCCCCGCCGCGTCCGCCGTTGCGAGCTTGCCGCCAGCGGCATTAGCATTTGGTTAAGTTGTCCTGAGCGGATTTGACGGTTTCTTCCAGAGTAGATATACTTCTTACTTGACGCCTCCGAGGAGGTGTTTTTGTTTCGGGCTGATTTCAGCTCTTCTTTGATGGAGGCGCATGACCTGCCTCCTGAGCCGGTGGAAGCCGGCACATAGGAGCTGAACACACCCGGAACGGACGGCTGACAAGGCGTCACGGTAACGGTAGACGGCTCAGGAGATACGACCTTGGCCAAGAAGGAAGACCGGGTAATCATCACGTTAGCTTGTGGCAATTGCAAGCGCCGCAATTACACCACAATGAAAAACAAGAAGAACGACCCGGACAGATTGAGCATCAAGAAGTATTGCCGCTGGTGCCGCGCGCACCAGGAGCACAAGGAAACCAAGCGCTGAAGCCGCTTGCGCCGGGAACTTCCGGCGACCTTGATGCTGGGCGGCGAGCCTCCGGCAGGAAGTCTGCGGGGCAGTTCGACCGGCAGCATGCCGAGGTCCGGAATAGAGGTTCGGCAATGCACGCCGACCAGGGTCAGGATGCGGCACAAGGCTGAGAAGCGCATAAAATGAGAGTTGGGGCGCCCTTAGTTTAATGGTAAAACGGAGGTCTCCAAAACCTTTGTTGAGGGTTCGACTCCTTCAGGGCGCGGATTTTGAAGCAGGGCGGACGGCAGCCCGCCTGCGGGCAGGGGAGAAACAGGCTGGCTGAGCCAGCAAAAGCGTGGGTTGTAACCGATGGCCACCAGGAAGAAGGGCCGCGAGGCCGGCAAAGAAAGCAAAGCCAGTGAGGACCAGCCAGCCTCCAACCCGGACACGGGCAAGTCCAACGGCAACCCCAGGCAGCCGGCTGCTGGTGCCGGGCAGAAGGATGCCCGCAAGGAATCCGGCAAGTCGTCCGCGCAAGCAAAGGCCAAAAACGACCAGGCAGCCAAGGCCGCTGCCAAAGCCAAGAAGAAAGACGAGGAGTCCGAGATTGGCGAATCTATAAAGGACGTGCGCCAGTTCTTGAAGGAAGTGGTCATCGAGTTCCGAAAGATCACCTGGCCGAGCAGGCGTCAGGTCATCCAGGAGACATGGAGCGTGCTTTTCCTGGTCACGCTTATTACGCTCATGGTTTTCGGGTTCGACAAGGTTCTGGCCATGGTAGTTTTTGGACCGCTCGAGCACTGGGCGCGTCTGCATGGCGGTGGAGTCGGACGCATGTGAGCAACCCTTTAAGGATTTAGAGCTGAGGACCTAAGAGTTATGCCTTTTATCAAAAGCGACGGACAGCGGCGGTGGTATGCGGTACAGACCGCATCCGGCCACGAGAATAAGGTCAAGGAGCACATCGAAAAGCGCATCGTCACGATGGGGGCTTCCGACAAGATTTTCGGGGTCATCGTTCCGGAGAAGATGGTCACCAAGGTCAAGGACGGCAAGCGGGTCGAGAAGAAAGAGCGGGAGTACCCAGGATACGTCTTCGTGGAGATGATTCTCGATGAC
>DATNRD010000608.1:0-6805 GCA_036703665.1 Candidatus Obscuribacterales bacterium | reverse complement strand
AAAAATTGCTGTGTAAACGCTCCGGGCATTTCTTGAGAAAGCCAATATTACCGTGCCCCACGTATCCACTGGCGCAATTTCGTCGAACTCCCGGTCAATATCGGCAACGGTGTAGCGACGGTGATTGCCGCTTTCTCTGCCTGTGGACAGGATCATGTGGGTATCATGTTTCACCTACCGGCTCATAATGCTTCGGGTTAAGCCAGAAGTCGGAAGCTGCGACCGCGTCCCTTGCGGTCTGTATATCCGCTTTCAGAACGGGGAAGAAATATTCTTTACACGAGTCGTCCCGCCATTCTACCGGGTCAAAGGCTTTCACCATCAAGGACGGACCCATGCTTTTACTGTATGTCCTATACAAAACGCCGTAACCGTCTCGATGAATTTCAACAGCGTTGATTTCAGACAAGTAACGGTGTTCGCCGTATTGCTGAATCATGATGGCGCGTGTGCTCGCATCTGTCTCCGCTTCGATGTGGCTCAAGGTAATGAGCGCCGGCTGCTCCAAGACGAAGGATTGATGCCAATTAACTCGGTCGCCGTGCCAGGAATATATAGCGAACCCGTCAGCATATTGCAGTGCCGGTGCCGAGGTATTATGCAGCCGTCCGTTAGAATCGACCAATAATCTCGTCGGACGCTCGGCAATCAGGCAGTAGTCGTCGTACATCAAGATGCCGTGCACAGCCTTTACCAGCCGAGTCCAGTCATTCCACTGGGCTTCCAACTTGGGATCGGGCCTATACCATTGCAGTTTCTGAATAATGTCGTCGGTCGCGAGATAGTACGCCCGGTTCCAAAGCCACATGCAGCCTCTTTCAAGCATGAATCCATCAATCTCAAGGTTCTCTTTGGCGCGGCTCCAGAATTCTGCACTTGCCGAAGTCTGCGCCGCAGCTACCTCGTTCCAGAACGGATGCTGTGACAGAGCGCCCCAGATTTCACTGAACAGAGGAGATTGCCTGTCCTTTTCCCGGCGAACCATGTCATGTAGCTGGAGCCATACCGGCTTGCACAATTCAGGGGGATAACTAAGCAGCCGGCCAAGACCCCGATTGTCTAGCTGATTTTCAAGGTAGATCCACCAGTCCCGCAGGGGTCGTCCCCATGGATTTCGGATTCGGTTCAAAACCCGGCGATTTAGAACGCGCAGGAAGGCTTCTCCGATCTCGCTTCCCCGGCTTAGGTCCAGTCCCGCGAGATATTTGGACAGCCACGGAACAGCCGCCATCTGAAAGGGACTATCGAAGAAAATGATCTTGGGCTTCCTTCGACCTACGTGCGAATAGACCGTTAGGACTGCTGATTCAGCCTCCTGTCTATCTGTTGAGTCGGTTCGGTACAAGCACTTCACCCACTCGGATACACACGTAGTAATCTGTTCCTCATCGAGCGGTAGCGGCTCAGGGTGCCTGCGACGACTATTTAACTGTGATTTCGGTCGGGTCACGTTCTTACGCTCGCTAGGGTTTTCCCCATCGTTTTCCCGTTCTCTCATTGCGTGGCATGGCTCGCTGCAACAGCCGAGACTTCCATTCTTCTATGTTTCCACTACCGGGGCATATTGGCTGACTTCCATACCAAACGTCCAGGCGACCGCCTCCCTTGCAGTGCTCACGTGCGGCGGGACACGCAGGAAATAGGCCCTGAATGAGCCATCCAGCTCAGGCGTCGAATTGACGACCTTCACAAAGACCAAGGGTTCCTCCTGCTGTGCCCTCCCAGGCCATCCCCTGGGAGGAACTACCGGATAGGACTTCCGATACAAAGTGCCAAAGTCGTCGTCGTGCACTCTCTCCGCTCCGCACTCGCGCAGATACCTCTCGACGCCGAAGCGTTCCAGCATGACTCGACGAACCTCAGCATTTCTCTCAGCGTCTATGACGTTCACAGTGATTTGCTCCGGCGCTTCGATTACCCGCGGGGGTACGCACACACCATGCCATGCGTGGACCTTTGAGCGGTCCTCAAATTCCAGTGCCGCCTTGCTGCCATGATGCAGTCGGTTCAATTCGTCGAGATGCAATGCCAGGGGACGATCTGTCACGAAGCAGACAAATTCATGACAGGAAAACGCCCAGGCATTCGCCGCTATCGCCCACCAAGCATCGAGCACTTTGCTGTCGCACTCCAGGTACAGCCTATCATCAATGCACATACGGGCGTACTGATGCTGAGACAGCCAGGGCAGTGAGGACCAGCCGCAGTGGACGTTTTGATATAGCCAGAAGAGCTTAAACGACATGGCTTCTAGCTCTGGATCAGGCATCGACCGAGCGCTCTCTGCCCAGGCTCTTTCCCTCCACCTCTTATCGGCCAGCAGAACATTCATGGCGAACGGCACGTTGCCTGAACGGCGCGGATCACTTTCCGTGTCCAACAATGCCAGATAAGCCTGGCTGTCCTCTGCCGCCGGTAGATTCCAGAGTGTCGCCGGCCAAAGTCGCCGTCGTGAATTCAGTTGTGAATTTAGCTGCTGCGCAAGCGCCGCCCGAATTGTCTGGGTGCGTGGCAAGATGCTCCTGAGAAGCGGCCCTTGAAGTCGCTCGGACACTGCGCGATCGGCCTCGGATGCGATTTTTGAGCGATATCGCCGCTGCAGGTGCCTGAGAGTAGTCTTACGCAAAAGGTGATTGAGCTTCTGCGCTAACTCTATCTGACACAAAGCACGGGTGTCGTGGGGGCGCACCAGCGTCTCATAAGCGTCGAATGCCGGAGAGTACTGGCGGCAAAGCTTGACCAATATGGAGTCGAGCAGCTCTGGTGCAAGCAACGATTCTAGAACGGGCCGTCGCTCCGGGACGAAGAGACACTCAAGAGCGAGAGGCATCAAGACCAGCTCCGCAGGGCTGCCACACCAAGCTATGGCTGGTGGCTCACACCCGACGGCGGTGTAGAGTGCGCGGATAGCATCTTCGACCAACTTGCGGTCGCACGGCTCCGTGGAATTTGACCGAGCAATGATCTCCTCAGCAAATCTGTCGAGCGTCTCTCGTTGTTGATGCGACAAAGCCTGGATGGCGCCGCTAGTCGTAGACATAACGTGTCTCCCAGGGGGCATACTCTCGCTGGCGCACGACCCTGTACACACCCGGTTCTAACGTGATCGGTGCATGTTCTTCATGCGTAAGAGTTGCGCCTTGCTCGGTTCGGAGAAATCGCTCATGGCCCACACGATAAAGAGTCGCGGACCGGCAGCCGATCGCGTGAGCATGTCCGGTTGCCTCCCCAAAAGCAAGGACAATCCGCGGTTCTTGGGAATTGACTTGCCTTGCTCCCTCGGGCAATCGGTCTTGCTTGACCAGCAACACATCGCCTTGCCGATACATAATGGTCATGGGTATATCCTCCAAGGTGCGATCCATACGCATGAGGGCCATAGCGTAAGCCACGGTCGCAATGACCGCCGCTGCAATGCGAACTGCCGCGTATTACACGGTGCCGCGGCGTGCTTAAGCACACAAAACACCTGTCCGGTTATCCGGGGCCAGTGTTGTTACTCACAGGGTTTTGCTTTCATTGATAGCACCTCGCTTTAGCTGAATCTTTAAAGCGCCCGCAAGCTGAGAGACTCAAATCGGCGCTTCTTCAAGAATAGCAGAGGGAGCGCGTGGCGTCAAAGGAATCGTGCGCCGGTGGGGGTGCCATCCAAGTCTAAAGCTTCGGAAACACTGGTGCATTGGCTGCCTGTCCTACTTGCCACCGCTCTTCTCTTCGTGGGACGGATTTCCTTCCGTGCGCTCGGAGGTCCCACGTTTTGGTGGTATGTATGGACAAGGGCGTTGGGTTGGTGTCCCCTCGTGTGAGCGCTTACGATGCCGCCCGAAGACAGAGCCGAGAACTTCGTGGAAAGCGATAGGAGCGCCGTTAAAGATAGCGGCTGGACGATGCCGGCAGCATTATAATCCGCGATCCTCAACATGGCACGAGATCTGAGATGACCAAGGAGGCTTTCTTGCGCCATTGCTCTGATTGTGCGCTGTTCCGTACAAACAAATGAACAGGAGAAATGATCACATGGAACCTATAGCGATTTTTGCGGAAGGACCGAACAAGTACAAAGTCCGATTTCAAACTGACAGAGGGGAAGAGGACTGTGGAGTGATCATTGAGACGAGCAAAGTCGGAGATGTTGTCTTTCCAGTCCTCGTAGGTGATTCAGAGTTCCTGGACATTACTGAGGGCGATCCGGCTGCTGACCAACTTCGAGATTCCATCTTTGCTCTTCATGCAGCACGACACTTCGAATATTCAGAAGACGCTGATCTATACAGATGCTGAAGCAAACAAAGAGCCACCGCAGAAGGCGAGCGCCTGAATATTTGAACAGGTGGCACAGAGAGCCGCTAGGGTCACTGCGCACGTTGTCGAATGTATTGAGCAGTCCACAGTGTGAAGCCTTCGAGATCGTTGGGCCCTTGGCCGAAGCTTCCATGCGAGCCGTCGCGGCCCAGTACACCTACGCAGGTCTGCGGCTTGCCATCTTCGTCAGGATAAGATTGCTCAAGTGTCAAAATTAGAACTTCCGGTTCCGCTCGCATGGTGAGGAATCCCCGCGGAAGTGATATCAAAACCGCAATCATAATGGCTTCGATTGGCCGTTGCGTGGGCGGCATTGCGATGATTACACGCGTGAAGCCGTCCACTTGATCTACTACGCACATCAGTCCATCGGAAGGAATTCTTTCCTCTTCCACCAGGTCTTTGCCGACCCGATCGAACAGCCCGCGGAGCACGCCCGTGAGGCGGTTATTCATGGCGGCTTCCTGAAATTTCCTTGCATCCCAATAGACGAATTGGGGGAGGACAGAGTACGCAAAAACGTAGTGATGCCTTCGAGCGGCTTCAAAACCTGACAAGCCAGAGGCACCAGCGTCCGAGTCGCATTCTGTGGCATCCGCCGAAGCGGAAGAATCTGGACCCTTACCGGGCGTACCGTCTAATTCCTTGCCGCCTGCCATAGTAAGCCTCGCGTAGACTCAAGTAACTATATACCCAGGGCATTCGCACATACAACGCGGCAAGCACACCGAAATTCCGGTCGTTGCTCGTCGTGAACGCAATCGGTCAGATCGACGTTGCCGGATCTTGAGCGGTAGTAGAGCCTGGAATAGGGGCGCGGCAGGCACAAATGTGAGCCGCGTGCTCAACCTGACCTGCTGGCTTCGATCAGATGATGTGAGATGGACTGGTTCGTTCACAGTAGGTGGTACGGTGCGCCGGGGAAACCCCATGCGTCCGCCAGACAGGCTGCTTCGCCTCGGTGGAAGTGCGGGAGCATTGGCAGGGTTGGCGCGTCTAATGCAACGTAAGAAGGGGTAAAACTGCTTCGGCAGGAGTCGACGAAAGTCGATAACTGTAAAAAGAAAGACGAAGAAATTCGTTTTTCCCGGCACCAGACCAGAAGGTTGGTGCTGGTCTTTTATTTTGAGTAGTTTGCGACGAAGCACGGCCCCGGCTGGGGCGCAGGGGGGAGGAGGCGAGTTGTCGAGCCGCCGGAGCGGCCAGAGGATGCGAAGCCGCATCGCAAATGCGACGGAGCCAGTCGGCGTAGCTCGCGCCCCTACAGTATTGCGATGGCGAGCTGGCGAACACTTACTGCTTGATGATAGTGTTAACATCGGCCAGCACGCGGTTGAGCTTGTCCATGTCGCTGTAGATCGCTACCACCGGCTTGCCGAAAGTGATCTGATCTTCTCTAATGTTCTTCTTCAGCCTGTCATCGTTGGATGCGTTCACCAGCTTCAACAGGTCCATGTAATTGCTGATCAGGTCTTTGAAAATGTCCTGAACCTCGCTCCAGGGACCAGCTACGGCTGCCTGTTTGTCCGGAGGGAAACTGGCATCGTCGATTTCGCTGGCCATGAGATTGATCATTTTGCCTATTTGAGTTGTGTAGATGACCAGGTACTTCTGGCGCGGCGGCAGGCGGTACGAAAACCTGAGGTATCCCGGCGCAGTGAAGGCGAAGCTCGGCAGATAGTAGTACTGAGTCAGCACCTCCGACGGTGTCAACCCACCGCCGTACATGATATTGGCCGGACCGCCAGCTGGAGGCTGGCCCCAGAGCAGGTTCCAGCGCTCCAGCTCGTTCAGGAGCGATGTAGCCGAGTCCCGGATCTTTTTTGCTGCATCGCCGATCATTCTTGTTGCCGTGTCGGCTGCCAGCACCTGCGCCCGGCCTTTCAGTGTCGTTCCACTCGTATCGCTGCCCGAGCTTGCCTGTCCGCTCGCCATCTCCGCGCCATCGCTGGCCGGGCCCTGCTGCGCCGTTGCCCTGTTTGCGGGGGATGGCGGAGGCGACAGCTGCGAGCCGATCTTTGCGTAAACCTGGATCAGCAGCTTGTCGAGCTTGTCCGCGTCGTCGGCGATGGTCTGCGCAGGCGCGTGGAACTTGAGACTCTCAGGCGGAACTTTCGACAGGTCTTGCTGAGCTTCCGCCGTTTGGTCGGGCAACGCGCCGATCTCGGCAGTGAGGTCATCGAAACGGATTTTCATGTCGGCAGCAAGAGACTGCATCTGCGACCACTCGTCACTTATGACGGCCTGCTGATTGTCAGGCAAGGCTTTCGACGTCAGCTCCTGCTCGAGAATGATTAGATGCTGATTTATGTTGCCGGCGTAGTAGTTGAGCCAATCTTTTCTCGGAAGCCAGTTCTTGCCCTGGTTGAGAATCTCCCGGGCGTTGCTGGCGACCTCGTAGTTAGCTTTCCAGATGGTTGCCAGTGCAGAGGCCGCATCGGTTGCTCCGGGGGCAGAAGGAGCGGGAGGTTGCCCCACCGCCGGAGGGGCAGGCAAAGGGATG
>DATNRD010000607.1:0-4376 GCA_036703665.1 Candidatus Obscuribacterales bacterium | reverse complement strand
CCCATATCCGCCGGGTTATCCACAGGGTCAGATGACACCATACCCCCAGCCCGCCCAGCCGCAGCAGCAGGCGGCCGCCATGCTCGCACCATCCACGCAAGCGCAGCAGCAAGCCATGGCCCAGCAGCAGGCTCAGTTCCAGCAACAGGCTGAAGGGCAGCAACAACAGCAGCCGCAACAACAGAAGTCATCTAAACTCGGTGCGATCGGCGGGCTGTTGACCGGGGCGCTGGGCATGTACATGAACTACAAGTACGGCGGTTCCATCTACAGCGGCTACCCGAGCATGTACGGAGGCTATTACCCGAGCTACGGGGGTTATTCCAGCATGCTGGGCGGTTCGACCACGGGCGGCGGCTTCGGCAGCTTCTTGAAGTCGCTTTTCTAAGACGCGTCTCCTTCGCCGGCGGCTTTCCGGCCGCCCCTGCCAGGAATTGTCCAGTTCTACGCGACCACGAGCCAACCAGTGGTTTCCCGCAACAGGGGTCGCTGACAAGCGACCCGCCGCATTGTCTAGTTCTCCGCGACCACGACCTGGCGATTGGTCATCAGGTCGGTCAGCATCCAATCAATGATCTGGCGCTGGCCGTGCTCCGGATGCAGTTCATCGCGTAGCTCCGGAGAGCCCCTGTGCGGCGGGCGCCCGTCCAGGAACGTGACGTGGTCGATGTTCCTGAACACGCGAGCCAGGCGCACGTCTGAGGCGTGCCGCAGACGCGCCAGGTCGTTCTCCTGGAGGACCGGGTAGTCCTTCATCACCTCAGGCGGAAGGAACATGGCGCTATTGAGCGGAGTTATCCCGTCGTTAAGACCGAAAGCATGCGGGTTGGGAGGCCCGTACAGAGGCGCATTCGGGTTCACCTCCAGACGCCCCATCTCCTCATGGAGCAGCTTCAGGGCAGCATGCTCCCTGCCGACCTGCGTGGCCAGCCTGACGGTCACGAACCGGTAAGGAGCAAGGATCGTCTTTTCAAGCTTCCTTTTACCCGGGGTCATCAGGTACGGGTTGATCAGATAGCCGCCGTAGACGACGAACTTGCTCTTGTCCAGCCCGCCTTCGGTGTTGATCTTGGCCAGCTCTGGATTGGCGTCGCGCTCAGGCGTCAGCACCCCGCGAGGAGCAATGGGCAGCCGCGCCTTGAACCGCCCCACCTCAGGGATGAGCCCGTCCAGGTTGTCCCATTTGAGATCCTCGAGGTAGTTCTTGTGCATGGAGAAATACAGCTTCAGGTCCACGCTGTGCACAGGACGCGCCCAGGGCATGAGCCTGGTCTTGTCCAGGCTGTACTGGAACCAATCAGCCGAGAACAGGGGAGAGCCGTGGAAGGGTGTTCCCATAGCCAGAACCAACTCGACGGCTCGGTCGACGGCCGGATCGACCAGTGCCCCCTGGCAGAGGTTGCCGCCCATGCTCAGCGTCAGAATGGTCAGCGGCTTCCTGCCCACCTGCTCATGAAACGCCAGCAAGGCCTCCCGAAACTGGGGAACCGTCTCGCGCAGGCTGGCACTGGTGTTATAGCGATACAGGAACATCTTGTATGTCCTGGTGAAGGCGTGGTCCTGTGAAAACCTTTCAATGACTCGCCCCCAGCGGCAGAGCGGCTTGCCCTCCCCGGCACCGCCGTGCACCAGCAGCAGCGGCTTGCGGTCGGCCAGCGGCGTATTATCAACCTGGTATATCTCACCGGCCGTCGGCTTGAGCTGAAGCATCTTACCCTGCGGCGGCGGTGGATAGTTCAATATCGCTGAACGGCTGCGGGCCGGACTCAGAGCCACGGCCTCCTCGGCAGCCTGCGCCGAGAATTCCGCCAAGCCAAAGCCCAAGGCCGCCACAGCCGCAGCTGCCCCAAGGGCGAGAAATCGTGCGCGATGGTACATTTGATTCCGTCCCACGAGAGATACAGAGCTCTCCCCCAAGCCCCCGCCTCGATTATCCAACAAAATGTACCAGATATGACAGACTTCGACGTGATCGTCATTGGCGCAGGCGGGGCCGGCATGATGTGCGCGATTGAAGCTGGCAGAAGGGGCCGCCGCGTTGCGCTGCTCGATCACGCCACGCGCCTCGGGAGAAAAATTCTTATTTCAGGGGGCGGGCGCTGCAATTTCACCAACATTTACGCCTCGCCTGCCAACTACGTCTCGAACAACCCGCACTTCTGCAAGTCGGCGCTTTCTCGCTATACTCCCGACGATTTCATTGCCCTGGTGAAACGGCACAGAATTGCTTTTCATGAGAAAAAGCTAGGGCAGCTCTTCTGCGACGGCTCGGCTCAGCAGATCGTCGACATGTTGGTGGATGAGTGTCGCAGTGCCGGCGCCGTCTTCAGGCTGGAATGCCAGGTGCGCGACGTGCGAAAGGATGGGCGTTTCTCCATTCAAACAAACCACGGACGTTATACATGCGATTCACTCGTCATCGCCACGGGCGGGCTGTCGGTTCCTCAAACTGGTGCCACCGGATTTGGTTACGACATGGCACGTCGATTCGCATTGAAGATCGTCGACCCGCAACCAGCATTGGATGGTTTCGTCTTCACCCAGCGCCAGCTCAAGGAACTCGCCGAGCTTGCCGGCGTGTCGATTGATACGATCGTGAGCTGCAACAGCGCCTCGTTCCGCGAGAATATTCTCTTTACGCACTGCGGGCTGAGCGGACCGGCCAGCCTGCAAGCGTCACTCTACTGGAACAAGGGAGACACGGTCACAATAGATCTCTTGCCGGAGTTCGATCTTTACCGGTGGCTGCTTGAAAGGCGCAAGGAGGGTACGCGGACCCAGCTCAAGAACCTGCTTGCCGAGCTCCTGCCTAAGAGGTTTGCTGAGAAGTTTTGCGAACTGTTCGTGCCGTCGCATCCACTGGTTAAGTACTCAGACAGGCAAATCGAGTCCATCTGCAGGCAGATTCATGAATGGCAGATCGTCCCGGGCGGCACCGTCGGCTTCCGCAAGGCCGAGGTCACCAGGGGCGGCGTGGACACAGACGAGCTCTCCTCCAAGACAATGGAATCCAAGAAAGTCTCCGGGCTGTACTTTATAGGAGAGGTCGTCGATGTGACCGGCTGGCTGGGCGGCTACAACTTCCAGTGGGCCTGGGCGTCCGGCTTCGCCGCCGGACAGTACGTGTGAGCCCTTCGGAGGGCAGCCTGGTTGTTGATTTTCCAGGAGGATTGAGTAAAAATACTTGGGATCTTGAGTAAAAATACTCAATGCACTGAGTAAATTGTAAATGCCTTACAAGCGCCCATATGCTGACATTCTCGCTTCCCGCCTGGCGGAGCCGCGCCGCTTCATTCAGGTCATAACCGGACCACGGCAGGTCGGCAAAACTACCCTTGCCGAGCAGGTCTTGCAAGCGGAAAGTCTGCCTTACCACGTCGCCAGCGCCGATGAGCCTGCCCTGCGAGGGCCGGAGTGGATCGCCCAGCAGTGGGAGACCGCGCGACTGAAGGTGGACCGGTTGGGCGGCGTCCTGGTAATAGACGAGGTGCAAAAAGCGGTGGGCTGGTCGGAATCAGTAAAGCGCTTGTGGGACGAGGACACGCGCAAGAAATGCCCACTTAAGGTCGTGCTGCTGGGCTCGACGCCGCTCTTGATACAACGTGGACTTACCGAAAGCCTCGCCGGGCGATTCGAGGTGCTCCGCCTGCCGCACTGGTCTTTTGGAGAGATGCAGGCCGCGTTCGGTTTTGGGCTGGACCACTACATCTTTTACGGGGGGTACCCGGGAGCGGCGTCTCTGGCTGGGGACCACAACCGCTGGGTACGGTACATCCGCGACGCGTTGATCGAAACCACCATATCGCGCGATGTCCTATTGCACAGCCGGCTGGACAAGCCGGCTCTCTTGCGGCGACTCTTCCAGTTGGGCTGTCTCTACTCCGGTCAGGTCATCTCGTACTCGAAGATGCTGGGGCAGCTTCAGGATGCCGGCAATACGACCACCCTTGCGCATTACCTCGATTTGCTGGCTGCTGTAGGGATGCTCGTCGGACTGCCCAAGTATTCGCCACAAGCAGCCCGCGTGCGGGCATCGAGCCCGAAACTGCAAGTGCTTAACACCGCGCTGATGTCGGCACAGTGCGATATGACCTTCGATGAAGCCAGGCAAAACAGAGAGTTCTGGGGACGGCTTGTAGAATCGGCAGTCGGAGCCCATCTTGCCAATGCCGAGACAACCGGGTCGTGCAAGGTATTCTACTGGCGCGAGCGCAACCGCGAGGTAGATTTTGTTGTTAAGGCGGGCCGCACGCTGGTGGCGGTGGAGGTCAAAAGTGGACGAGCGGCGCAATCGTTGCCGGGCATGGCCACCTTCGCTAATTCATTTAAGCCGAGGCGCACGCTCCTTGTAGGAGGCGATGGAATCCCCGTCGAAG
>DATNRD010000606.1:0-5709 GCA_036703665.1 Candidatus Obscuribacterales bacterium | reverse complement strand
CAACACCTGGGCCAGCATTTATCTTTCGACGCGCGACCGGTTGGTTAAGAACAAGGCCAGGCAGCAGCTTATCGAGATATGGACAAGGATCTACAGGCAGGCGCCGAGCGAGCAGGCGAAGACAAGAGCCAAGACCGAGCTCAAGGCGCTTGGCTTCGATGTTGAGAGCGGGCTAGAAATTGGGCCATAATAACGCGTTGGGCGGTGGGGCGATAAAGCATGGATGCCACTAATTCAGCGGATACGCCTGCCATCCAGGCGGGACAACAGCCGGGCTCCGAAACGCAGCACCGCAAGGGGCATCTTGGTTTTGCTCTTATAGTGCTGCTCTTTGTAGCCTCGGGGCTGAGCAGCCTCATTTACCAGGTAGTGTGGACCAGGCTTCTGGTGCTGGTCTTCGGTTCCACGACCTTCGCCACCGCCACGGTGCTGGCTGTGTTCATGGGTGGGCTGGCGCTGGGTTCTTATCTGGCTGGGCGGGTGAGCGATCGTTTGCCGAGGCCGTTTCTCTGGTACGGCATCCTGGAAGGGATCATCGGTGCCTGGGCGCTGATCGTCCCCTTCCTTTTCGATGCGGCTGTCCCCCTGTACCGACACGCCTGGCAGCAGTTTCACCTTTCGGTTATCCCCTTCAGTCTTCTGCGCTTTGTAATGGCAACCGTGATTCTGATTGTGCCCACCTCGTGTATGGGTGCTACGCTGCCGCTCCTGTCGCGGTTCGTCACCACCAGCCTGGAGTTCGTCGGGCGCCGCGTGGGGACTCTTTATTCAGCCAACACGCTCGGGGCGGTAGCCGGGGCGATGGTGGCAGGATTTGCGCTTTTGCCGACGGTGGGGCTGGAAGCCACGACGCTCATCGCGGCGCTTGTCAATTTTGCTTTGTGCGGGATCGTCCTTCTGGTGGCGCCGCGCCTGGAGCGCATGCGTGGGGAAGCCCACAAGGCAGCCGAGGAGCCGGAGGCACTGCCCTTGAGCGGTGCGGTGAAGCTGGCCATTGCCGCCTTTGCCGTCTCCGGTGCTGTCGCCATGATTTACGAGGTGGGATGGACCCGCACACTCCTTATGGTGATCGGCTCGAGCACCTATGCCTTCACGGTCATGCTGGCCACGTTCCTGGTGGGCATCTTCGCCGGCAGCCTCATCTGCGCGCGCTTCGTGGACAGGCTCAGGGAGCCGCTCGCCTGGTTCGCCATGCTGGAATTTCTGGTGTGCTTGTTCGGGCTTTCCGGGATTATGACCTTCAACTTCCTGCCCTGGTGGAACCTCAGCATCAACGCCGCCTTCCCGCACGATGCCAACAAGGCCTTGCTGGTCAGATTCCTACTTTCATCCATGATCATGGTGCCGCTTACGCTGTGTCTGGGCGCCATCTTCCCTGTTGTGGTCAAGGTCTGCACGCGCGAGCTGGAGAAGGTCGGCAGATCCGTCGGGACGCTCTATTCGGCAAACACGCTGGGGGCGATCGTCGGCGCCTTCCTGGCTGGATTTGCGCTGGTGCCGGCGTACGGCGTCGAGAAGACGCTCATATTCGCCTCGGTGGCCAACCTGCTCTTGGGAGCGGCTCTTCTTATTCCTGTCAAGCCGATTCGGGTCTCCGTCAAGGCGGCTGCTGTCCTGGCCAGCCTGTCGGTGGCCTTCTGGTGTGTCACGGGGCCGTCGCTATGGGATCGGGTGATCCTCTTGTCCTGCCAGTCGGAGCGCCGCCAGCTCATCAAGCAGGCGCTGGCCTACAAGTCGTTTGACGAATTTCGTCGCTGGTTGCATGCCAACGTGGACGAGCTGTTCTGGGAGGACGGCGCATCGTCGACGGTGGGGGTTGCGCAGTACAGGGGATCACGCCACCGCTCGCTGGTGACGAACGGCCACGTGGATGCCTCGGACGGGCAGGACATGAAGACGCAGATCCTTCTGGCTGCCTATCCGCTTCTCTGGAAGCCCGATGCCGAGGACGTGGCCCTGGTCGGATGGGGCTCGGGCGTGAGCACCGGCACCGCCACGTTATTCCCGGTCAAGTCGGTCACCGGCATCGAGCTCGAGCCCGCCGTGCTCAGAGCCTCTAAGTTCTTCCATCATGTCAACCACAGGCCAGAGGAGAACAAATTGGTGCGCATCGAGTACAACGATGGGCGCAACTTCCTTCTTGCTACCGGACAAACCTTCGACATCATCGTGTCGGAGCCGTCCAATCCATGGCAAGCGGGCGTGTGCAACCTGTTTACGCGCGAGTATTTCCAGATCTGCCGGCAGCGTCTGAAACCCGGCGGCATCTTTTCTTTCTGGTTGCAGACGGTGGAAATCCCGCCTGAAAATCTCAAAGGGATTCTGGCTGCCCTGAACGATGTCTTCCCACACACCCTGGCGCTCATGTCCGATCCGGGCAACCTGGTGGTGCTGGCCAGTGACAAGCCGCTGGTGGCGGATTTGAAGCGCCTGCGATGGTTGATGACGAACGCCGCTGTCGTTAAGGAACTGAAGCGCATCGACATTACATCGGCGGAAGCGGTGCTGGCTCGCATGGTCGCGGCTCCCGACGGATTGAGGAACCTCTCTAGGGGCGCCGAGCCCAACATCGACGACACCAATCGGCTCGAGTACGCAATTGGGAAAACATACGAAACGACCTTCTTCAACATCGAAAACAGTCAGATGCTGGATGCCAACGCCGGTGGGCTGCAGAGCCTGGTCAAGACGAACGGACTTACCCGCGAGCAAAAGGCTGACCTCTACGCTGCCGTCGGGAGAGAGGCTCTCGTGCTTGAACGGCCCGCGCGGGCCTTGCTGTGGGCCGATGCATCGCTGGCGGTGGCACACAACGCCGAAGCCTTGAGAATAAAAGGGATCGCGTTGTATGAGCTGGGTCGCAGGGGCGAGGCGGGGACGACCTGGGATGAGTGCATCAGGGATTATCCGCGCCATATAGAGACTCTCCAGACAAGAGGAATGGTGGCGTTGCGTGAGGGCAAGCCGGACGTTGCCAGGAAGTACTTCCTCAAGGTGCTCGAGATCGAGCCGTTCAACCTGGCCGGGCGCTACCATATGGCGCAGACCTACGCTCACCTGTCGCCGCAACCGGGACCGGAGACAGCCCTGTCCGCTGTTACGCTCGTCGCCCAGCCTGACCAGTCGCCCAGGCTCGTGCTCGATTATCTCTCAGGAGTCACGGAGGACCGGGATTTTGTCAAACGGCATCCTGACGTGCTTTACATGGCCGGAGTCGCCAGTTATCAAGTTGGTCGACTTGCCGAGGCAGAAAAGCTGATCAGGCAGTACCTGGAGAAGGAGTCACGTTCCGTTTCCGGCAACAGGATGCTGGGATGCATCTTGTTCAATCGCGGCGCGGTGGTCGAGGCCAACAGTCGGTGGTTTGCCTCTTTCGTTTATGGCAAGTCGACTGCGCAAGAATTGTTCGCTCAGGGCAACGCCTTTTTGAAAGAGGGGAAGGAAGATGCCGCGCTTGGTTGCTTTGGTAGAGGGGTCGAGCTCTGGCCGGGAGACGCAAAGGTTTACTCCACCCTGGCGTCGCTCGCCCCCCGCAATCCGAAAGCGGCAAGCCTGGTGGAGGCGATGCGGAGCCTGCGACCGATTTTTGCCGGCGAGAAAAAGGATTAGACTAAGGTCTCAGCGTCCGGCAGCATTGCCTGCCGAGCCGGCCGCCGTCTTATTCTGGCGAGTGGCCGTAAGATCCCGCTCCCGTTCCCAGTTCCGCAAGGCTGCTACTCCCTTTTCGAACTCGCCGGCGTCGGCGTAGAAGTTGTGCGCGCCGTCGTTGCGAGCGGGATTGCGGACGTAATAGAGGTACTGCGTCTTTGCCGGATTGAGTGCCGCCCACAGCGAGCTGAAGCCAGGCGAGCCGACCGGTCCGGGCGGCAGACCGCGCACTCTACGCGTGTTGTAGGGCGAGTCGCGATCGATGTCGCTCTGATAGACCTTGCCATCGTGTTTCCATGCACCAGCCAGCTTGGATGCGTAGACAAGCGTGGAATCGAGTGCCAGAGGCATGCCAAGCCGGAGCCGATTGTAGATGACCGAGGCGATTACAGGGCGCTCGCCGGTGAGCTTCGCCTCAGTTTCAATCAGCGAGGCGACCGTCACTACCTCATGGACGGACTTGCCGCTTGCTCGGGCACGTTTTTCCAACTTGGCTTTCCATATTTCACGAAATCGATCTACCATCTCCCCGATCAATTCCCTGGCGGTCGTGTCTGAAAGAATGAAGTATGTGTCGGGGTAAAGATATCCCTCGAGGTTGGCGGCTTGCGGGTCGAGGTCCTTTATGCGGCTTGTGTCGTTCATCAGCGCCAGCGCCTCGCTCGCACTGTGCAAACCGAGGGTGGGAATGCCCGCCATGGCCTCGGCAATCTCGAATCGGGTCCAACCCTCGATGAGCGTAAACCGGTCGGCTGGTTGCGCGCCCTGCTCGAGGACCTCTAGGGCCCCCAGGGGCGAGATCGGTGACGGGAAAAAGTAGGTGCCGGCTTGCACCACAGGAACCCTGCCCTTGACTCTCATGTAAAGACGCAGCGGCAACACCTGGCGGATGATGCCTGCGGCGGCCAGGCGAGATACCGTCGCGTCCGGTGAAGAACCACGCGGTACCTCGAATTTTTGTCCGCTGGGGCTGTGAGCCACGGGCGTGGTGAGCTCAGACTGCACCCAGTAGGCAAAGCTGCCTACAACCAGGACCGGAACCGTTATCAAAAGGAGCAGAAAGACGAAGAGTTTTGGCATCGCTGCCTCTTCCTGGGCATTGGAGAGCTCCGGCTGGCTGCGTGGCCTCCGTCGGCCACAGTAGCATTTTTCGCCCCGGGCGGCCCAGGTATACAATCATGGTCGTAAGCGGCCAGGTTAAGTTCCGTGAAATTCGGGCAGTTCCTACTTTCGGTAATCAGAGAGTGCACATTCAAGCTCGACGGCGGCGCCATGTTCGGCGTCGTTCCCAAGACTTTGTGGAGCCGCTGCCTGCCTGCCGATGAGGACAACAGGGTCCTGCTTGCTTGCAATTTGTTGTTGATCGATACGCCTGCCGGGCGCATTCTAGTCGAGACCGGTATGGGCGAGCGCTGGGGGGATCGTGACAGGGAACGCTACGAGATCAAGACGCTCGTTGATCAGGCAAACACGCTGACCGACGTCGGACTGTCCAACGAGGACATTGACGCAGTCGTCATCTCGCACCTTCACTTCGATCACGCCGGTGGCGCGGCACGCCTTGTGGGCGGCAAGCTCGTGCCAACTTACCCCAACGCGAAATACTATGTGCAGAAAGGCGAGTGGGAGATGGCTCACAACGCCAACGCCCGCGCGCGCGGCAGTTACAGAAGCGAGGATTTCGAACCGTTGCAGGAGCACGGCGCCCTTGTGATCATCGACGGGGATACAGAGATTGTGCCTGGTGTCTGGGGGCGAGTCACCGGCGGTCACACCAGAGACCATCAGGTGATAACCTTCGAGTCAGAAGGCAACAAAGGCGTTTACTTTGCCGACATCATACCGACCAAAAGCCATCTTCCCCCGGCCTGGGTGATGGGTTACGACCATTTCCCGCTGGCCAGCTGCGACGCCAAATCGGAGTGGCTGGTGCGCGCCGCTGCCGAGCACTGGCTGGTCGTCTTCGACCACGAACCGAACGTGCCCTGGGGCCACATCGAGGTTGCCGACGGCGGGAAATTCACCTTCTTGCCCCTGGCAGACGAACCGCTCGTCGACTCG
>DATNRD010000605.1:0-2288 GCA_036703665.1 Candidatus Obscuribacterales bacterium | reverse complement strand
GACCGAGGAGAGGCTGAGCCGGCTGCACAGCGAATACAGGGTGCTCAAAAGGCTCGTTGCCAACGATCCCGTGCAAGCCAGACTCCTGGAAGAGATGCGGATGCGCGTGGACAAGGCAGTAGAAGTGACCGACCGATTCAGCCCTGTCAGCTCAGCAAAGCGGTCGGGCGCAGCGATGATTTCAGCTCTCATGGCCAATCTCCGCAATTTCGAGGCAGCCTATGACCAGTTAGATCCGCTCCGTGCTCTCATCCGTCGCTTCAGAGAGCCTGAGCTTTTTCACAGCCCTGCCTCAGCGCTGGCGGTGGCAAAGTCCACTGCCGTTGTAGATAAGGTTGTGCTCGGTTCGCTTGCCGGCAGCACGCTCGCGGCAGTATTGCTCTTCATCTACTTCATCCGCAGCATAAACCGAGGGATTGTTACGATGGTGGAAAACACCGAGAGATTCAGGCGCGGCGAACAGCTGTTGCCCCCTCTTACAGGAAGCGACGAGCTGACACAAGTCGACAAAGCATTCCATGCGATGGCCGATGAAATAAGGGAAGCGCAGAACACCAAGCAGGCCGTCCTGGCCACGATCTCGCATGACCTGCGCACTCCCCTTACCTCGTTGCTGCTCAGCTTTACGTTGCTCCAGCGCGATCTTGCCGATGCCTCGGCTGCAATGCTTGCCGGCGCCAGGGAACAGGAGGCGGACATAGATCACTTGATCCGCCTGATCAACAATTTGCTGGAGCTGGAGAAAATCGAAGCGGGCCGGTTGTCGATCCGACCTGAAAAGCTCCCCGTGGATCTCGTCTTTGAAAAAGCCATCGACACCGTAGAATCATTCGCCGAACAGCGGGAGGTCACTGTAACCAGCGCGGACACCAGCCTTGAGATATCCGCCGACCCCGACCGCATCGTGCAGGCGCTGGCCAATCTGCTTTTCGCTGCGATCACCGTGTCTCCCCGAGGCTCGCAGGTCGGTCTGCGAGCTCTTCAAGGCGACAACGTGGTCGAGATACAGGTGATAAGCTCACGCGCGACCGTATCAGCAGACCTTGTCGAGAGAATGTTCGACCGCTATCACGACAGGCAGGCCGGGCTCGGACTGGAATTGCCGATGAGCAAGGAAATTGTCAGACTGCACGGCGGCACCATAGGCGCTACCGCAGGACAACCGGGCGGTTTCACCCTCTGGTTTTCCCTGCCGCCTCCTGCCAGTGCCAGCACAGGACCGGACAGCGGCCTTCCGGAGCGCGGTCAGTAGCGCTTGCAGCCGCACTATAGTGTTGCCGACGCCGATGCCGTCTTCTACGGCATCCACGACCGTTGGACCGATTGTGACGTTCGATCGGGCAGGTACCCGGCGTCAATAGGGCCACTTCCAGTCAGCGAACTCAGGATGATCCACGCCGTGCTCATGAGCATAATTGCGGCAGTCGATCTGCATGTTTCTGAATTTCGACTTGGCATGAGCGCCTGCGACTCGCAACTTCTCCACCCTGTCGATTACGTCTATGGCAAGCGAAAATCGATCGGTCTGGTTGTTGATGGCCAGCTCTAGCGGCGTATTGATATTGCCTTTCTCCTTGTAGCCCCGTACGTGCATGTTGTCGTGATTGGTGCGCCGATAGGCAAGGCGGTGTATCAGCCAGGGATATCCGTGGAAGTTGAATATCACAGGTTTGTTCACGGTAAACAGACTGTCGAAGTCCCTGTCCGTCGCACCGTGGGGATGCTCTCCGGCTGGTTGAAGCATGAGCAGATCGACGACATTGACAAATCGAATTTTCAGATCCGGAAACTCCTGTCTCAGGAGGCTTGTCGCCGCCAGAGCCTCTTGCGTGGCAACGTCGCCGGCTGAGGCGATGACCACGTCAGGCTCAACGCCCTGATCGTTGCTGGCCCATTCCCAGATGCCCATACCTTTCGTGCAGTGCCGGATGGCATAGTTCATGTCCATGTACTGCAGATGACGCTGCTTGTCACAGACGATCACGTTGACGTAGTTGACACTGCGCAGACAGTGATCGACGCAAGACAGGAGCGAGTTGGCATCGGGCGGCAGGTACAGGCGCACGACATTCGGTCCTTTGTTAACGACCAGGTCGAGGAAACCGGGATCTTGATGCGTGAAACCATTGTGATCTTGCCTCCACACAGTAGAGGTTATCAGCAAATTCAAGGAAGCGACGCTGGCCCGCCAGCTCAGATGGTTGCACATTTCCAGCCATTTGGCATGCTGGTTGAACATTGAATCAATCACATGCACAAACGCTTCGTAAGTCGCGAAGAATCCGTGC
>DATNRD010000604.1:0-4845 GCA_036703665.1 Candidatus Obscuribacterales bacterium | reverse complement strand
CACCCGGGGCTGAAAATCACCGCCGCCCGCCATGGCTATTTCAGCCAGGAGGAAGAAGAGGCAATCGTAGACGAGGTGGCCAAAGACGACCCGCAGCTTGTCCTTGTCGCCCTGGGCGTGCCCAAGCAGGAATACTTCATCGACCGGTGGCACGCAGCTTTTCCCAGGAGCGTGATGATAGGCGTCGGCGGCAGCTTCGACATCTGGGCAGGCACCAGCAGGCGCGCGCCGGCGGCCATGCAGAAGCTGCACCTGGAGTGGCTCTACAGGCTGATGACCGAGCCCTGGCGGTGGCGCCGCATGGCACAGGCGCTTCCCCGCTTCGGATTGCAGGTAATCGCCGACCTTCTCCTCAAGCCCAGGCAGCAGGGAAAGCGTTCGCCCGGGGCCGACGAGTAAGCGATATGTTCAACGACCGCATGCTCGGTCAGTCAGAAGCCAGAACAATCCCTTTGAGATTGCTGGCGCACCTGGGCGACGCGGTGTTCGACCTCTATGTTCGCGAGCTCGAGATTCTCAACTCGATCTCTGCACGGCAGCTCCACCACAAGGTCACCGCGATCGTAAGAGCGGTGCGGCAAGCCGAGCTGCTCGACTCGATTTTGCCCAGACTGGATGAAAGGGAAGCAGAGGTGGTTCGCCGCGCCCGCAACCTGAAACCAGCTGGCTATCGCAGGAGCGGACAGGGCGCTTATCGCAAGGCCACGGCTTTCGAGGCGCTCGTCGGCTATCTGTATTTGACGGATCGCGAGCGGCTGCGCGCCTTGCTGAAGGCATGCATGGACACACCACTGGCAGCGGCAGAATCCGCCCGTGATTCTTAAGCTTAGGTTGTAATGCGGAGAAGTGCTGGCCCGGGATGTTAAGTTAAGTTTGATGGCTGTAAATGTGGCACCCGTCCCGCACATTGACGGAATTCACGCGCGACCTTGTCAATCTCATCAGAGGACATCTATCGCTGCCTGGCGGAGCATTCGGCTGACGGGCTGATCGTCACCGATGAGGGCGGCACCATACTCACTTTCAATCCCTCCATCCAGCGCCTGATCGGGCGGTCCGCCAGGGAAGTCCTCGGCCGGCCTCTGGAGTCCGTCATCGAGTGCTCCTGCTCGCTCAAGAACGGCACCGGCGGCGGTGGCACAGACGGAGCCCGGCGACTGCTGCTGGCCGGTGCCGACGGCGCCGGCATTCATAATGTCTCGGTGGTCAACGAGAACGGCCTGGAGATCACCATGCCGGCCAACCACATGGCGATCCGCGATGCGTCCGGCGATCTCATCGGCTACCTGACGATGATCTACATCATCCAGGCCGGTTCTGTGCAGCAGGCGCAGACCGAGTTCGTAAGCACGGTCAGCCACGAGCTGCGTACGCCGCTCACCAGCATCAAGGGATTCGCGGACACAATCTTGAGAGCCGGAGACCGGCTGGACTCAAGCCAGCAACGGCGCTACGTCGGCATCATAAAGGACCAGGCCGACCGCCTGACCAGGCTTGTCGAGGACCTTCTGGCGGTATCCAGGCTGGAGTCGAAGAAGCTGCAGCTGACCATACGAGCGATCGACCTGAGCGAAGCAGTCCAGCGTGTATGCCGCAACCTGGCTGACAAGGCCAGAACGCACCAGATACTCACCAAAATCCCGCCGGGGCTGCCGCCGGTCTGGGCGGACGCGGACCGCCTCGAGCAGATACTGACGAATCTCATCGACAACGCCATCAAGTATTCTCCTCCACGTACGACAGTCACCATCTCAGCCAGAGAGATCGGTCAGACTCCAGAGATGGTGGAGTTCTCGGTGAGCGATCAGGGGGTGGGCATTCCAGATGAGCATCTGCCGCACATCTTCAGCAAATTCAGCCGCCTGGACAATCCCCTGGTGCGCCAGACGGAGGGAACCGGCCTGGGACTGTATATCACCAAGTCCCTGGTCCTGGCTCTGGGCGGGCAAATCAAGGTGGACAGCGGCGCAAGCGGCACCACCTTCACGGTGCAGCTGCCGGCCGCCACCCTGGAGGAACAGGCCGCAAGGGGGCGTGGCACATCATGATGCTACCGACGCCCATCATTCTCATCATTCACCAGCACCGCCCGGCGGCGGACTACGCCTCGGTGCTGGAGAAGACCGGTGCCAAGGTGCACGCCATCGCCTCCTTCGAGGAAGCCAACGAGCTTTTGTCCTTCCTGCACCCGGATCTGATCTTGATGGCGGCCAGCATGCCCGACGGTGACGGCCGCCTTTATTGCCAGCAAATCCGCGCCACTCTGGTGCAGCCGCGCCCGGTGCTCGTTCTTTTGCAGTCTTCCGACGACGTCAACGAGCGTATCAAGTCGTTCCGCTACGGAGCGGACGACGTGCTCGGCGAGCCAATCGACAAGAGCGAACTGGCGATAAGGGTGCTGGCCCACCTGCGGCGACGGCAGGAAGAGCTGGCTAGCCCGCTTACGCAGCTGCCCGGACCCAACCTTATCCGGCGCATGCTGGAGCAGTGCGTGGTGTCGGATCGCCCATGGTCAGTGTTGTCGATCGACCTGAACAACCTGAGGGTCTACAACGAGGCCTACGGCGATCTGGCGGGCGACCAGCTGATCAAGGCTCTGGGCGCCATCTTGCAGGACATCGTCACTGAGAATGAATTCGTCGGGCACCTGGAGGCAGACGACTTTCTCATGGTGACTGCTCCGGAGCTGCGCGAGGCCCGAGCCGAGAAGATCTGTTCTCAGTTCGACACGATCAGCCGGCGTTTCTATCCGCCCGAGGACATCAAGCGAGGCTATCTCGTTGCCACCGGCCGTGGTGGCATACGCCGGCGAGTCCCTCTTATCTCGCTTTCGGTCGGCATCGTATCCAGTACTACCCGCCGTTTCCAGAGCTACGTCGACATCCTGACGACGGCCCGCGACTATCGCACCCTGGCCAAGCAGAGAGCGGGCAGCGCCTGGATAGCCGACCACCTGGTCGCCCACAGAGCGACGCGCTCGGAGGCTCGCCTGTCGCGCATCCTCGTCGTGGAGCCTGACGGGGCCATGGCCTGCCTTTTGCAAGAGAACCTGGCACTGGAAGGCTACACGGTTCAGGTGACCAGCTCGGCAGCAGACGCCCTGCGAATTGCCCGCGCCGATCCGCATCCTGACCTCATATTGCTGGAATCGGAGCTGGTGGATCGCAAGATGGACGGGTGGGAACTGTGCCGCCAGCTCAAGACGGATCAGGAATTGAGGACCATCTGGGTGGTGATGGCTACAGCCAATCCGGACCAGGCACGCGCCCTGGAGGTGGGGGCCGACCTTTATCTGCCCAAGCCTTTCGACATACCCTCCCTGCTCAGCGAGGTAAGCCTGCTCTTACGCGCCCGTGCTTGATTCGCCCAGGAGCCCGAGGTCTTTCAAAATCCACTCAACAGCATCTTCGATCCCGGCAGCCTTGTAGTCCGGATTGACGGCCCACTGATACTCACCATCGAGCACTCTCTGCCCGTAGCCGGTACGCACAAGCACTGCCTTGGCCCGGCAGTTTCTTGCCAGCTCGACATCCGTGGCCTTGTCGCCGACGACATAAGCACGCTCGGGATCCAGGTCCTTGTGCTCGGCATAGGCCCGATCCACCAGACCTGTTAGCGGCTTCCGGCACCGGCACGGGCCGGACAGGGACTCCACGACAGCCTCGGGAAGATGCGGGCAATAATAGACGTCCTCCAGAAAAGCGCCCTCGGCTTCCAGCAGGTGGGCCAGCCGTTCGTTGAGCGCCTGAATGTGCTGCTCCGGGTAATAGCCCCTGGCCGCCCCTGACTGGTTGGTCACCAGAACCGCCGCCACGCCGGCTCTGTTCAGGCGTCGAACAGCTGCAGCAGCGCCCCGGACAAGTACAAGGTTGTCCAGCTCGCGTATGTACCCGACCTCCTCGTTCAAGGTGCCGTCGCGATCCAGGAAAACAACCGGACGCCTGGACATGCCAGCGGCACTCATGTCGACTGACCTCCTCCTTGCCAGGTCGATATCGCCTCAAGCAACCCTGCGGTTACGTGATGCTGCAGAAAGCCCATGGCACTAGCACAGCTCCAGTTGAACCTGGTCACGGCATCTCAATAGATATGCCCTCCTAAGGTGAAGCAGGAGCCCAGCACCGTTTGCACTGTATGTCTCTGACGCCACTGCCAGGCAATCCTACCATCTGGCCGCTCAATTATTACTATTTGCTACAGTCTGTCTCCCACTTCCAAGCCAGCATCGAGCAGTGTGCGCGGGACACAGGCAATAAGAGCTTACTCGGCCGGAGCCGATCGACGTGCTACCATAGGTCGTAGGTTTCACTTCGGGTGCAGTATGAGGCTCCAGGACGATAACGCATCGTTTCGCATCAATCAAGAAGGTCTTCGCAAGTTTCTCGGAGACCTCGAGTGCGAAATCATGGAGCTGGTCTGGAAAAAGGCCGATCCCACAGTCACCGTTCGCGAGATCTTCGACAGCCTCCGCCAGGAGCGGCAGATAGCCTACACCACCGTCATGACCACAATGGTGCGTCTGGCGGAGAAGGGACTGCTCAAAATAGTCGACAAAGCCGGACTGGCTAACTGCTACGCTCCGGTCGACGACCGGCAGAGCTTTATCAACAAGACGGTCGCCATGGTGCTGGAGATATTCTTGCGCGACTTTCCTCAAGAATCGCAAAATTTCCTGGACGGCAAGGCGCGGGAAGGCAAGAAGGTGCGGCGCTGACCCGTTTTTGCCTGGAGGCTCTCATGGCGGTCGCCGCCCGGCGTCGGCCGTCGAGCGTCTTGTCGCGCCGGGACACGCCCCTACAGCGGCGGCGGAGCGGCGGTCTTAACGAGCTGCAACGAGGCAACGAT
>DATNRD010000603.1:0-3755 GCA_036703665.1 Candidatus Obscuribacterales bacterium | reverse complement strand
CATGAACGACATGATGTAATCTTCCATCTTCATGCCGTACTTCTTCTGGAAGAGCTCCTCCATCTGCTTGATCTCTTCAGGTGACTTGCCCTCCAGAGCCCTGTAGACGGCATCTTCGTCGTCGTTGAGGATGCCCTTGGCGCCGTGGATGGCGTCCACGTCAGCCTGCATTTGTCTGGTGGCATAGTCGGCGGGTAGCTCGATATCGCCCACGAAGGGGCTGTCCTGGTCGGCGATGCGTTTGACGATGTCTCCGTCGACGCCTTTTCGGATTTCCTGCATCCGGCGTTCGCCGTTCTTGCCATTCTCGATGGACTTGATTGCTGCTTGCAGTTCTTCCTGGGTTTGCCTGTCGAGATACCCGCCGCGTTCTTTGGCTTCCTTGACGGCCTGGGTAGCCTGGAAGATCACATGTTTGTCGTACTCTGCATCGCTGATCTGTCCTGTCTGGTGCTTGAGCCTGAGAAGCTCCAGCTCCTTGGACCGGTCGATGTGACCTTCTTCCCGGTTTTTCGCGACCTCTTTCTCCAGCTCCTTGATAGCATCTCCAGTCGGCATCATCGCCCTGTGCAGATCGTGCACGCTGATGCTGTGATCCGATGACCTGCCCCACTGGTTGTCGATTTTGACTTCGCCCGTCTTGGGGTCGTAGTCCGTGATTGTGACCACGTGACCGCCACCGGAGCCGCCTGCGTCACCGCCGTTGGAATCCGTGAAAAACGGCTCTTGCCCCGTGTTGACGCCGACTACGATCGGGAACTTGCTGGGCGGACCCTTTGCCTCTTCCAGTTTCTTCTTGAGCTCTTCTTCACTCTTGATGCGCTCGACGTTCTTGCCTTCCCCGGCAACGTACTTGTCGTTGACCAGGTAAACGCCCCTTTCGGGCGGCTCGGCGCCGGTGATGTCGTTATAGGTGTCCACGATGTGATCGTCATCAAGCGCGGGAGCGTGAATTTCGTTGCCGTTTGCATCCTTGATAGGCTGCCCCGTCTTCTTGTCGATCAGCTGCTCGCCCGTATCGTTGGGCGGCTTAGCCCCCGCTCTCGGCTCACCCTTGCGGTACTCGACGGACCCGGGCGGGTATTCGGCAACCACTTTACCGTTTTCGTCCCTGACTTTGACGCCGTGGCGCTCATGCGAGATGGCGATTGCTCCTTCCTGGAATATCTTGCTGGCGTGGCTGCGCTCACCATCCTTGGGCGGGTTGTTGGATTCCTCGGCACCGGGCTTGAGCTTCTCCCGGTCTAGTTCTATGGTCACGGGGGGCTTGCCATGGGTTTGATAGGCCCCGTTGACGGATAACTCCCTGATCATTTCCACGGCCTTCGAGGGCTCGCGCGAGAACATGCGCGATTCGACCGTTGTTACATTGCAAGTGTTGTTGTTGCCCTGATCGATGCTGGTCGGGTGCGCAGCGTGATGCAGAGCCTGTTCGGCGATGTTTATGCGTTCGGCCCTGGTTGTCGGCTGATCGGCACCATCGGGAGCTTCTACAAGTCGGCGGACCTCTCGCAGCGTCTTGGCTACCTCTTCTGGACTGAGCGGCGGATTGGCGGAGGCCGCCCGCTTTTCGAAGTCTTCAATGTTTTTGTTGAAGCGCGCCTGCTGCTCTGGACTCATATTCTTGAGGTCCTTCTCCAGAGCCTCGCGCTCCTTTTTGACCTGCGGGTTATCGTGGATCTCTTTTAGCTTTGCCGGGTCTACCTCAGCCGGACGCTCGACGACAGTTGTTCCCTCGCGGACCTTGGGTGGTCCGTCACCTTTTACGGCAGAATCACCTTTGAGCGTGCCTCCCCCGGTATCACCCGGCTCTTCTGCTGGCGACTCGGCGCCGCCGGCGCGCGCCAGGTGTCCGACACCCACAGGGGTATCCGCGGCCATTCTGGCTATCTCCTCCAGGGGCAGACCGGCCGGGGCGTCGACTGTCATGGGATCGAAGGCCCTTAGCGGCTCGTCGTAGGGAAGATCGGGCAGCTCACCGGTGGGGACCTCGGCAGTCATGGGATCGAAGGCCCTTAGCGGCTCATCGTAGGGAAGATCGGGCAGCTCCCCGGCGGGAATATCCCCAGTGGCGGGATCCATGGCGAGGACAGGTCCCTCGTCTGTCGGACCGAGGTTCACCCGTTTGTCGCCGATCGTGGCGACCAGCCCGCCGCTGTCGTCGAAATCGAGGTCGATTCTGGGCAGGTCTACCGAGCTAGCCGTATCGTAGTTCTTGCGCGCAATCTCGTGCTGGGCTTCTTTGTCCTGCTGGTCCGCATCCTTGACCTGTCCGTCCCGGGCAAGTTGAGCCACCCCAGCCTCACTACGGTCGCTGGGAGCCTCAACAACGTCTCGTGGCAGATCCTCGTCTTCGAACGACATACTCGACTTGTAGGACAGCCTCTACCTCTCCCATTCTTCTACGGAATGCCCTGCTCGTTTAGGGGGTGCCAATCGGGAGGGTCACTACCATCTTACTCCTCGGCGCCCAGGCGGTTGAGCAATCGCTTCTGCGCCGGAGACGAACTGCAGGACCGGGTCAGGCCGGGCAGCGGAGGGCGATGGTCTTCTTGACTCTGGAGTGCAACCCACTGTCCTGGTTGTCCCTGAACGGGGCTGGAGAGAACCTGCCCTGGTCATGTTGCTGCAGCGGCATCTGGAGTATCCGAGTTCGGCTCGACGTTCACAAGGGATTCCACGGAACTTTTCCACTCTATTGAAGTGAGGGCTGGCTGCACTTGTGTAAAGTAAATGAAGTACAGCTCTGTGGGAGCCTGGAAGAAGATCTCCTCGATTACTGTGCCCGTGCCGAAGACATCGATGAGAATCTCCATCAGCTCCCGCTGCGATTCACGGTATTGCCCGCCCACCATCAGTACGCGTCTGCCATTGAGATCCGTTGTCTGGGCCAGGGACAAGGCGAACGCGGCAGGATCTGCTCTTTCGTTGAGAACACCCTTGAGGCATTGCACTTCATCGGCAGACAATGTGTGTGCGGGATTGGCCGCAACGATCTCAACGAACTTAGCGCCGCTCTGGGCGTCCAACGGCAGCCCCCGGTAAAAGAAGCACAGGCGTGCCTCCGGCGCCTCCGGAGGATGAAACTCAACGAGCGTCCTGTTGCCGATACCCTGGTAAGGGTTGCTTGGACCTTCGATCCACCCGTCTGGTATCTGAATTCTATTGACTTGTCCCAGGTTTGTTACTTCCATCGGGGTACAGCCTGCCTGTAATTGTGAGGTCGTAAGGCATCAGGATGCAGCTATCTTCTCCTTTACATACTGGCCGCCCAACTTGGTGTTGTGCCCTCGTTTAATCGACGCCGCCTGCTCGGCCCCGATTGCCTTGAACATGGCTGTCTTGCCGGGGCCGTCCGGCATGCCGGCAGACATCTGGGTGAGCTTGACCCATGTCTTTTGTCGCTCGGCCTCCAGCGCCGCCGGGTCGCCCCCGGCTATCTCCTGCTTTTCCCATTTGCGCAGGGCGTCCTTCATCACTCTGGCTACCTCTTTTTCATAAGCCTTCTCATCGATGCGGTCCTTAGGGTCGGTGGCCATGCGTTGCTGCCTGAGAAGCTCCAGCTCTAGAGCCGGGTCTACCGTTCCTTTGTCTCTGTTAGCTTTGACTTCCTGTTTCAATTGCTCGATGGTCTCATGGCTGCCAGGCGGGTTTTGCGATCTGGATAGCTCGCTGACCGGCACCCAGCGATCCGAGCCGCTGCCCCACTGATTGTCCACCAGTGCCATCGGTGGCGGGCCCGGCTTGTATTCTTT
>DATNRD010000602.1:0-7699 GCA_036703665.1 Candidatus Obscuribacterales bacterium | reverse complement strand
CTTCACCTCTCTCGTTGTCTACTTGCGTTGCGTCGGTAAGCGGTTTCGCTTTGTGGAACGACGTGATAGCCACATCTATCTCCTGCGCTGCCTCACCTTCCGGCGATCGTCCAGGCTCGATTCGGGCCGACTGCGGTGCTGCTCCGCTCCCGTCTTGCCAGGTAACTGTCGCGGAGCCACGGACAATTCCTCGCCCTACACTGGACGTTCCGCCCACTGGCACCATTCCATCGAGGAGGTCCTTTATCACTAGAAGGACGAGTCCCAGCTCGCCATCATGTGAATCTCTTAGCTCCAACTGGACTTTGGTGGTACCGCCGACCTGCGTTTGTTCTTCAAACAGAGCGGTCTCTACAACTCCCTGCGTGAACCGGTCAATGGCCACGCGGGTCTGCGTATGTGGTTGGCTCCCGACCAGGTTCGACTCGCTAACGCGCAGGCGGGAAGCATGTGGCTGAAAGCCTCGCCGGGGCCGCTGTCCCTCGAAGCGCGGGCCGAAAAGCCGGTCAACCCATTGCTCCGCGTCTTTGTGCCCATCACGCACAAGTCGTGCTATGCGAAGAGCATGGGCTCGCATGACGCCGGCGAGACTTGTCCCTGGAATAATAGCTGTGTTGCCGCTAAGCAGGTGGCAGACATCGGCGGCCCCGGGCTCTGTCCCGGGACTGCGAACCAGTACATCGTGGGCAGGCTTCAGGTCTAAGTCGATCAGGACCCCCTTGCGGGCATCGCCCGCAAGGGCAAGCGTTCCGAGCGCGGCTGGCATGGCCGCCTGGAGCGCATCATGAATGCAGTCCTGGTCTGGGTCTGTATCAAACGGCTGCCTCTGATCAGTTCTGAGCCACGTTAACCATCCCTGTTGTGAACTCAAGTCATAGCGTTTCGTTGCCCACCGTGCACTGAGACGGCCAAGACCACGAGTGCGCTTTGCACCTACGCCATTGCCTCCTTGCACAAACGCAGTTATGGCCGTCGCAAGCCACTCTAGAAGCCGCTTCTCGCCCAGCTGTGAACCGTACTCACCCGCAACAGGAGCCGGGATAAGCAGGTCCATGCGTACAGGGAAGGTGGTGCCCGCGGGGACCACCTCGTAGTCATATTTTTTGTGCACTTCGGCAACGCCAAACTTGCCCTCGATTGCGACGCCGTCTCGAACTTCGATGCCACCGCCACTTGGAAGATCGCCGATGGCATCGAATACTATCAGGGGACTCTGAGGACCATCTTCATCTCCTCGGACTCCGCCAAAGAGACCCGCGACTTCTGCAGGTTCCTCCTGGAAATAACCGGCCTGCCAATCGGCTAACGCGCTCCGTAGTGCTCCAGCAAGAGTTGTACCTGGTAGTAGCGGCTTTCCACTTCGCTGGTCACGCAAGATCGGCATATCAACTCGCTCGCCGTTTTCGCCGCCCAAGTGCGCGGCTGTTTCCAGCTTAAGGACGCCGCGAATAACCCATCGCGCCGTCAGGGCACGTGCCGACATTGCGTCATTGAGCGGATTGGGGTTCATGTAGCACCTCCGCGGTTACGGCGAGCCAATGTGGTGAGCACAGCGTTGATAAGGTGGACAGCCAGCTCCGCTGCGTGGTTATCCAGAATTGATTGCGCCACATCGACTCCTGTCAAGTAATTGTGTGCCGCAAGTCCTGTAAGCGTGGATGGATTCCCTGATGCCTCGACCAGCGCATCCCAGTAGCCCAGACCGCCGTGTCCCTGTGCGAGCTTGCGCAGCCACTGCCGAAGGTTTCCTTGGTGAACTGTGCATCGGTCGAGCTTGTCTCTGGCGCTCTTTTTAAGAGCTTCAGGAATATCGTCATCGGTGCACCAAGTCGCAAGCCTTGCCAGCGCAGCCCGCGCACTTTCTTCGTTCTGGACATTGCGAAAGACGGTACGAAGACGAGCCAGCAAGCTGTTGGTTGGAATCTTATCCTTGTCTACTTCGGCCGCAATATCTATGGCAGCGATTCGGTCCAATTCAGTTCTCGCCGCTTCAAGAATGATGCGTGTCTCCAGGAACTTTAGCTGCGCCTGCTGCCCTTCGCTCCTGATGTCAGACCCGTTTGTCGTATCCTTGGCCCCTTCAAAACTGAGGCGAATAGGATGCCTATCTTCCGAGTGCTGAAGGAAAATCAGGCGACCAAAGCCTTCCGTACGGCGGAGACCGATGCCTTCGTGCTCAACCGCCCGCAGCGTGCTGAGAGGGATTCTGTCCGTGGCCCTAAGCAGCAGCACTGATCCTGCAGAGACCGCTTGCGCTTGTGGAAGCGACAGGCGCCATTTGCGGTTGAATCCTCCCTGTACCTCAAAATCCCAATAGCGGCGCTCGACCATCACACTCCGATTGAGCTGCTGGAAAAGTTCACGCTCAAGGGCGGTAGGGTCTAACTGTCCCGACACTGGGTGTCTCCCGACGTATGGAGATGTCAGAATAGCCTTAAATAGGCTGCCAGCCTCTAGATCCGCTGACAGCATGCTGGATGCATTCTCATACTCCACTGGCGACTTGTGAAGAAACTCAACCCGACCCTCGCCGCCATAGCCAGCTCGGCGGGAACGTCCGAGCACGATAGTGTCCGCCTGCAAAACCTGCTTTATCCGATCGGCATAGGCTAATCCCTCGTGCTTGACCAGGATGACACCCCGAAACGCCTGTTTTGCTTCCAAGAACTCATATGCGAAGATCACGCCATGTCGTTGCTCGTTCCGATCCTTCCAGGGCCGGCCCTTTTCCCTATCTCGCTGTTGGTGAAGGCGCCCATCGATGCGAGGTTTGGCAACAATCCAGCTCCCTGCAGAAGGTGCCACCGTTGTAAACTCGCCACGAACAGCTGTAATCGCCTCTTCTGGCCAGATATCGCCGAACTCACTAATACCGGTATCATCTGTAATCCTGCCATTAAACCCTGCCAGGTCGTAAGCAAGGGTCGACTCGTCCTTCAATTCCCTCCACGAGCATGGAGTGGGTACAGCCCGATCATTTGCGACTTCCGGGTACACGTTCAGGTAGCGTACTGCGCCGGAATGAATCAGAAGCCGAAAATCCTCCTCTTGCACACCACTAGACAGAATCCGGGCTGCTACCACTCCCCGCACGGCACTGCCTGGAATAAATGGCAGAGTTGACGCACTGTTCGGATCCCCCACATACCCAGAAAGGATCGCCGGTGACGACAAGGTCAACCTGTAATGCATATAAGTTGGAGCACCAGGCCCACTCATTGCTGTCCCCCCGCTAAGCTTCGAGTTCGTTCCAGATCGCCATCAAGCGTAACGCGAATGTGACCGCGACCCCGGTTACGAAGCAAACCGCCGTGGCGAGTCACAAGTGAGGAGAGCGCAAGGACGCGCAGATCGTCCAGTTCTGGTTCGTAGCCGTCCATCCAGCATAGGCGCGACTCAAAATGAAAGCCGGCAAGCACTACGCGTGAAGAGCGGAGCGTTCTGGACTCTGGTGCCCCCGTCCTACGGCTCTCGGCCGTCTGATAGCGAATCGTGGTAAAAGCTGCCAAAACTGATTCGGCCGCGAGCGGATGTTCCTGGCGTGTAGATGCTTGGCATATCGCTGTGCGAATCACCTCAGGCGGCAGCGCATCGCCGATGCGCAAGCGGCACGAGTCATCGAGTGCCTGGCTGCGTCCGAGCACCCGTTCTGCCGCCGGCGCGAGCTCCGGGAAACAGGCGTGCATTGAGAACCACGAGTCGCGAAGCAGTCCGCGAATTGTCCTACCGCCGATGAACGGCATGCCAAGTTCGTCATGCTCTACTTCGGTGTCGACAATGCCAGCAGTACCCTCTCCACGACTGAAAGTAGAGTCGGACAGCAATTCAATGTGTATGGTTGACGGTCTAACCCCTGCCATCGTCTTAGCTCACCTCCCTTTGTGGCTCACCCATTCCCGTTATACGAGAGCCGTCGCCACTGTGTGAAGGCGGCTCTAGACGCAGATGTAGGTCCATCAGCTCAATCGCGTCAGTTAAGGGTGTGCTCCCGTCGCTGAATCCACAATTTGGGAGTCCACCCGGAAGTCTAAGTTTAGACTCAATCGTCCCCCAGGCGAGGACCTGGCGCTCGACTTCAGTGGGGCCATTCTGTACGAGCGATTCAAGACGCTTGACACGACTGCGACTTCCGGACCAGACATTTGGCACGAGAACGCCAATGGCTTCATCGTCAGGCTTGAGATGACCGCGAAACGAATTGTTCGCCTCATCGCCCGGGCCGAGCAATTCCTTATCAAACCAGTCCCAACACTGAGAGCGGCCTTCAGCCGTAACCGGGTATGGTCGCATTGTTAGGATGTTGCCGTCACGCTGGTACTGACGCTTCCGAATGTCCTCCACTGAGTCACCAGTCCGGGCAGCACCTATGTGCCAATCGATCCAGCAGCCCGTCTCGATCCCCGTTGCCTGATTCGCGTGCCGTCGTCGCTGCTTTGCAGAGCGGCAGAGTCTTTCTGCCAGTTCATACCCACGATAAAAGGGCGAATGCGCTTTTACAATAGCAACCCCTGCACAAGCGGTCAGGCACTTCGCCTGTCCATCTGTGCCCAGATAGGGGATCGGATGTTCTACAAACTTGCGGAGAGCGGTAACTGCAAGATCGATTGCGATCCGCCCATCACAAACGACGGTAAGATCGTCACCACCGAGCAGAATCGGACGCAGTGGGAGGAGAACGATGCCACCCGATTTAGTGATGTCTTTGCCGACTATAGGCGCAAAGCTGAGTTCATCAGGCAATCCGCGCACAACGCAACCCTGCTTCCCCGAAGCCTTCTCTGCTGGGCATATGCACCGGGATACTCGCTCAATCATGACTCGCAGGACGAGGTCTCCGAGCATGTCGAAGGCCTCGGACCACTGCCGATATTGACTTCTAACCTCTTGGTCCGCGACTCTATCCTCTATAGATCGGTCAAGCCATTCTTTCATGGCCTGTCCGACATCGTTGCCGTCTATATGGAGGATCCCAATCATGCTCGTCTGTCCATAAGAGCGCCCGAGAAGATCAAGATCATCCGGAAACTCTGCCGTCCAGCCGTCCAGTTGTTCCAATCTCGGTAGGTACTTCACCCAACGCTCCTTCGCCTCTTGGTTCCGCTCCCGCAGGCGCTTTATGCGGGGAGAGACCAGCTCGTTCTGGGAAAGCTCCGCGGCCGGGAATCCCGTTACCTCGCATGAGGCCGTCACGCCTAGCCCCAGCTGTGGAGTGCTTGGCCGTCGTCCCGACTTCGCTACAGCCAGGTCAATCTGCATTGCTCTCAGCGCCCACGCCAGTTGGCCGTGCTCATACTGTCGGTGTACGATTGCACTTTCAAGCCCAGGCGCAGTATCGTTCAGCCAACGTGTGTATTGAGTGGTCCAAGCCCTCGCGCGATCTTGGGAGTCAAATTCGACAATAGCGTTGCCGCCAGCGTCGACGAGCACGCGATCTTCTGTTAAGCCCCACCGAGCCAGAGATGTGCGGTGCGTTACGTGGTCTACCATCCATGAGGCGGCCAGCGCATCTCGGAGTCGGTTCGAAGCAAACACATACCGTTGGATTCCAAGTATATCTATCGCTGTAAGTACAGGCATGTCAGCTCTCCAACCAAGTTTTCAATGAGTGTAGATTCGGTTGCTTGCCGTCGCGATCTGACCACGCGAATACATCAGATAGGCCGAAGACCCGTGTCGTGTTGCTAGCTCCCCAGACATCGTCTATGTCCGATTTAAGCGCCGATACTACGCTGTCGTCTGCGAGACAGACCAGCGCAGCACGGGACAGGTCGCCGCCGAGCTGTCTAGACCGGACAACAATTTCAAAGAGCTTAGACTTGCAGCGGTCCTTGGCCTTGTCAGTGGTACACGAGATAAAGTACGAGCGGTGGCTGTGCACCACAGCGATATCTACCTGGAGTTGCGCGCGCTTTGAGCCGCGAAAGGCATCAAAGCCAACGGTGATTTCAGCCGTCGGCTTCAAATCCAGCGTGCGGATTTGTTCCCCTAACCACTCTTCTAGCCATTCACCGCCGATGAACTTGTACCAGTGCTTATATGCCTTCTCGTCCATGACATCAGAGGGTGGTAGCTTCAGCAGGCTGAGCTGTAGCTCGAACTTATCGGGCTCAAAGGGATCATTGACAGCTTCCTTAACTTTCATTTTCTCCAGGCGCTCCTTCTCTTTGTAGAGATCCTTGGCCAAACAGACCTGGCTCACGACTTTATGGAGGATATGACGTGCATCCTGCGCTGTAGGCGACGACTCTTTTGCTTCGCGTGGCTTGTGGCTGATGCCATGTAGCGCAAGAATCGTACAGAGATCTAATGAGACACGCGAGTATTGTGAAAGCAGATTCGATGTCCCGTCGTCAAATCGCAGACATGCCTGCCGGTTTGATCCACCTTCGTCGAGATACGATGCGTTTTTTGGCAATCCACCGCTCTCCCCGTAAGCTATCCGGGCATGCGCCGCCATTACTTTCGTCCCGCCTGTGTAGTTCAACCAGATCTCGCTTTTGGGTTCGCTTGATTGCATAAGGTTCGCGACTTTTCGGCGTACTTCCGTCGCGCTTGCGGCATCCCTGACGCACTGCTCTACGATCGAGACGCCATCAAGGTCCGGAACTGCTCTCAGTTGTGCTTTGAGGCGATCGCTGGCATCCTTCGTCTCGGGTGTATAGATGAGGGCCAGGCGCGAGGGGCGCAGTGCCCACGCTGATAAGTAGTTCGGAAGCGGATTTGAGCCGACAAGCAGTATCAATGTTGTGCCTGGAGTGTTCATGTCCGCCCTCTAAGCCTCCTCGTCAATATCGTTCCGCAATTAACCATCAATGCTGCTACCCCATCTTCGAGCGCCCCTCACCCGGGGACTGCCACCCGGCTCTCCGCAAATTCGATCTGCGGAAAGGTTGGCGGTGTGACAGAAAGCATCGGCTCCAACAGCTTCAGGAAGCTCTCGCATGAGTCCTTTCGCTGGACCGTGATTCCGTGTGCCAGGATGGAGTCATTCCGAGCGGATAGGATCTTGTCGAAATAACCCCTGTTTTCGAAGAAGCGGTTACCTGCCGGATGACCAACTTCCAAAAGAAGTCTGTACGCTCCGGACAATGGTAGCTTCAACATACCCGAGCGCTCGTCCTGGTAGCGCTTGGTAAACTCATCTCTGATCTTAGTTGGCACTTGGTCTGGGGTGACACAACTGCTATTGAGCGGTGGATCACACTCCAGTAAGGCTAGTTGGGCTTTCATTTCCAGGGCACGGTAGAGTCGTGCCGTGGCGTCGTCATACTTACCTTCGCTTACCCGCCTGCGGGCATTGCCCACTAAGTCGGCCAGGTGCCAGTCGCAGAGTCGGTCTGGCCGAAAGCCGCCCGAAGCCTCTCTGAATGAGTCATAAAATCGCTTGTTCTCGCTCACGGCCTCAATGAACGGTGTTAGCGCGCTCCACTCTGCAGCTTGCTTGCAAAGCATAAGCCTCTCGATGCCTGTTTTAATCAGATCGCCTATCTCCTTGTGTTCGAAGCGATCCCAATGCATATAGGCCTTGATGAGAGGCTCCAGGCCACTCAATAGCGCTTGCCAGCGCGGGTTCAGCGTGCCGCGAGCTCTTAAATCTTGGACGAGACTGAGGGCAACATCATAATGGAAGGTGTTGAAGGTCCACTCAATTCTTTCACGCTCTCGTATGGCCAGCAAGTCCCAGGGATTCAGCGCCTGA
>DATNRD010000601.1:0-9561 GCA_036703665.1 Candidatus Obscuribacterales bacterium | reverse complement strand
CACCGACGGTGGCAGGGAAAGATCGCCCCCGGGCGCTCCCTGCAGTAAGCGTTACGACCGGTCGCTCCGGTCGTCCTTCTTGTCCCTGCTCCCGTCTTCGGGATCGCGCTTGTTCAGGCGGTCGAACGCGCCGGTCAGCTCGTAGAAGACGAACCACAGGAAAACGAAAAGCACGCCGCCAGCAACGAGCGTATCCAGGAAGAACTTCACCACGTCGCCGCCCTGGCTGAGCGTCAGCAGGACGCCAATGGCGTAGTAGATGCAGGTCCCGTAGAGGGTGACCAGGAAGCTGTAGAAAGCTGATTGGGCAAGGCGATTTTTCATGTACGCCTCCTGTTGGTTGCGCCACCAGGTCCGGGCGGCCCCGGGAGCAAGACGCGCCGTGCAGGCACCGGAACGTCCGGGCTGCCTGACAATTGCGTGTGATGATCCGAGCTCCCGGTCCAGACACTTAAAGGTCGGGCGCGCATCGGGTGGGGTCGCGTGATTCAGGGACAACCGGCAGGTTGCAGTCAGTCGCCCAAACAAGTAAACACACACGCCCGTCGCCACTGCGAGGCTGGTGTTCTCATTGGTCTGTGCTCGGGCGCGATGAGCCTGGTAGTCTGGCGGCCTTGAGTCTGAGTGTGAAGCAAATTGCGACTCCCATGCTAGTCGAGGCCGGCAAGCTTCTGCAATGACGCGCGCGGGAGGATGCGGGCCGAAGACGCTCCACGCGGACAATAGGGGCCGCTGCACGCACGCCCGAAAGGTGGCGCGAAATCACGCTTTCGCGAGATCTCTTCGAGCTGCTTGGTCCGCTGGCGACCGGCGACGGTGGTCAGCAGAACGCCCCTACAGCTATAGCGCAGCTCAACCACCGCTTGACATTGGCTACCCGGTCTCCGAAAGGATCAAGAGTTCCTTCGCCACTACATCTGGTATCTGAAAGTGCTCTTCATCGGGGAAGGCATCGGGATGCGACGTCAGGGCAGCACGAATGAGGCTGCCAAGCAGAACGCCGTGATCCGCCAGCATGGCGCGCTCGGTTTCATCGAGTGCCTCATGTCCCTGTTCTTTGTATTTCCTTAGAACCTCGTTCAGTCCCAGGATGAACTCGAATGGCGCGAACTGCCGCCAGTTGTCGTGGAGCGGAGTCTTTTCGTCCAGCCTGTCTCCGAATACATTGATGAGGTCGAGGACAAAGTCGCTGACGATCTCCAGGGCGGTTTCCGGCTTCAAGGGCTTGTGCTCGTACGCTTTGTAGAGATCGCGAACCTGTCGGTTGAGTTCCAACATTGAATCATTCCTCCCGGCGCTCCAGGATATCACGTTATCAGCCACAGGGCATGCCGTATACAGCAAATTCTCGGGGCCGACGCTGCTACCACGGGTGCTACCGCGTCAAAAACGACAAACATGATCTTGTCGATTGTGAAACCTGTGTTATCCTTGGTGCGGGGGTTGTAGATGAACTAGAAGGAGCGTTCAATGAGACGGTCACTACTCAACTCCGCTATTGCAGGGTTTCTATCATTTGCGCTGGTTCTGCCTGCGGTGGCGCAGACGTACAACGGGCAACCGCTGCAAGGTAGAATCACCTATGTTCCCCAGGGAACGGTGCTGGATGCGGTGCTCACCAGCCCGATCGACAGCTCGGTCGCCAAGGCCGGAGACCTGTTCAGCGCCAAAATGATGACCCCGCTGTACCTGGGCAACGATCTCGTTCTGCCTGCCAACACTGCTCTGGAGGGACAGATTACCGCCTCCGAGAAGGGAGGAATGGCAGGCAAGAACGGCACGCTGGGCATGAGATTGACTGCCGCCGTCACCCCGGACGGCGTGCGTTATCCGCTGTCGGCCACCGTAACCGCCAACCAGAAGGACACTGTGCACCCCGACAAGCAAGGCAACTTGAAGGGTCGCTCGACCAAGGCGACCGTCGCCACCGGCGTGGCGCGCACGGCCGCCTGGACAGCCGGAGGAACTCTTCTGGGCATCATTTTTGCTCCGATAGTCGCGGGTTCGGTCGGCGCCGGTGCCATTGCCGGTGTCGCCACCGGCGGTGCCGTAGGGCTCGGCAGCAACCTGTGGCGCAAGGGCAAGGACGTGAAAATCCCCAGCGGTACACCGGTTCAATTCGCGCTCGATCAACCGCTGTCGCTGTCTGCCGGGCTAGCCGGCAACCCGCAATACGTCCGATAGCGTACTGGCGCAACTCTCATCGCTCCTTCGGTCGCTCGTAAAAGCCGGTCTCCCCGAGACCGGCTCCCTCCTGTGTGCCACGTCGCCGCCTCTGCGCCAAGCGGGCGGCTGCCCCTACCGGCCTGTGCCTCCCTGGCGGCTCTGGCCCCCTGGGCAGGCGCTGTAGCCTCGCTGGATTTCGCCTTGGCGTGGCTTTCGTATTCTCCCCCTCGTAATCCACGCACAAGACGCTCCCAAAGAATTGAAATGTTTGTTACAGTCCGGTCACCCCGGGGATGTGGGTGTGAGCGGGCGTAACCTTGAGCATCGAGAGATACGGCGAATCGACTGAAGCGGCTGGGCGCGACGGCTCATCGCCTGCCTCGCCGGCCGGCTGGCTGGCGGAGCTAATCGATCGCGAGGAGCGCACCCTGGGCGGGTGCGTCGTCGGCGTGGTCAGGGATTTGCTGGATCGCGGGCAAAGCTCTCAAACGATAAGGAGCGCCAGAGCCAGATCCAACGACGAGGTTGCACACATCGCCGCAGACACTGTAGCTTTCCTGCCCTCGTTGAAGTGGACCGCCGGCGGGGCAATCCGGGGAGCGCTTCTTCTCGATCCGCACCGGAGCGCTTCGGATAATCTGTCCGGCTTCGGCAAAAACTTCCTGGAAGGGGCAGCCCTCAACTGCGTGGGCAAGCTGGCTGCGCCCAACAGCGCTTTTGCAAGGGCCACCGCCGCCCGCCTCGGCAACGGGCTGCTGGCGGAATCCGCGACGCATCTGACGGTCGGACTTGGTCTGGGTACGGTCAAGTCCGGGTTCAATCTCGAGGCCTGGAAGGATGCTTCCGGGTCGTTCTCGGTCAAGCACGGGCTGGAGAACATGGTGCTCAACGGTGGAATCGCCGCTGCCGTCAACCTGCCTGCCGGCATGATCGGCTTCCGGATAAGCAAGGCGGCCACCGTCGCGGTCGGCCGGGACGGGCTGTCTCCGAAGGTGGGAGCGCTCATATCAGGAGCCGGATCCGGATACGCGGGCGGTATCGTATTTGGTGGTATAGAGGGAGTTTCTGCCGGAAAAGACTGGCAGGGAATTCTTTCCAGCATGCACAAAGGCGGTCTCGTCGGGGCTTTTACGGGCGGCTTCGTCCAGGGCTTCCAGGCGCGCGCTTGGCAGAGGCAGGTGACCGAGACCGCATCAGCGCGGCCACGTCGGCCGGAGTTGCCTGCGGAACTGCAGCCGGTGCTCGAGCCGGAAGCGCCGGCTGCTCCACGTGGCGACAAGACAACGCGGACCGGCAAGCCGGCTGACACGGCAGGTCGAGCCTGGTACGACAAGACGCTGGACATCAGGCCACGAGTGCTGAACGCTGAGGAGCGCCTGGCCCTGTCTGGGCGGCTGCTCAGGCCGCGCGTGATCGAGGCGACGATGGATGCCCCCAGGCAGGGTGTCGAAGGGCCGTTCAAGGACTACAAGGATTTCTCCCGGCGCGCCGTCAAAGAGGTGAAGGCGGCGCTGCGCGAGTACGAGGTGGAGGGCCACAGCACGCGCATCCTGGTGGGCGAAGAGTATGCCCGGCAGCTCGATCAGGTGCGCCAGTTGCGGCAGCGAATCGATGGACTGGAAGGCTCCGGCAAGAGCATGTCGCAGCAGTTGGAGCTAATCAGGCTGAAAGACGAGCTGAGCCGGCACCGGTTCGGCAGCAGAGCGCTGCCCGAAGATTTTATTCCGTACCTGGACCAGCTTCCGGACAGGCGCCTGGTCCGGCGATTGATCATCGTCGACGGACCCAGCGCCGAAGATGCCTGGATGAAGCAAGCCTACAAGCCGGATTTCACGGCAGCTGCCACGGCTTCGCCTGATGGGGACGTGATCTTCTACAGCCCCCATCGTCACGCGCCACTTCGTGACCAGCTCTTCCATGAGTGGGCGCATCTTGTCAAGTTCAAGTTCGGCAGCGAGAGCCAGCTCTTCAACATCGCGGCAGATCTGGAAAAGGGAGGGCACTTCTCCTCGGACTACGCCAGGTTCAGCGACCATGAGAATTTCGCCGTGCACATGGGTGAGGACATGCTGCACTGGGACGCGGATACGTTCGCTCTAATAACCGACCAGGCGCCTCTGCGGTCGGTCATATTCGGCAGAGCGCTGGCGCGCACGTTCCAGTCGCTGCCGTCCTGGGCACGCAGTATTCACCACAAGCAGTTCAATGCGCGCCTGGCTTACCTGAACAACGAGGTGCTGCCGAGAGCCCAGGAGCTGCTGGTGACGACGGTGCACAATGGCGACGCGAACACGAGGAAGCTCGCCTTGCAGCTTCTCGGGCCGCTCGGCAACAAGTCTCACCTGGAGCTTCTTGTTCCTCTAGCCAGGAAGAGCCAGAACCTGGAAACCGCCGAACTGGCGCTTGATGCGGCCCTGCAGATTGCCCATCGCAATGGGCGAGAGGTCGATCTGCTTCTGGAGGTCGGTCGTCCCGGATCGGCTGTCCGTGACACCGCCATCGATCTCATGAAGAGAATGCGCGATTACAGGGCGCCTTCGTACTGGCGCCTGCTCGAGCTGTCGGGGGACCCGCGCAGCATTCCGGAGCTCGTCAACTTGATTGATACAATGCCCGATCTCCAGGGCAAGAAGCTCGCCTTCGCCGAGGCCATGCGCCTCGCCCGGCAGTCCGGAGACATGCAGGCGATAGGCAGACTCATGCTGAGAGCGCCCGATGTACAGGCGAAGAAGGAAGCCTTCGATCTCATCCTCGACCACCTGAGCGGCAAAGGCAAGGCGCGCGTCGAGTTCGCGCTGCGCACCTTGCAGAAGGATGCGGACTTGCGCGAACCGGCTCTCGCGGTGCTTGCTGCCGCCGGCGACGCCGCCGCTCAAAAGCAGGTTCAAAAGCTCACGGGCGACGGCGATCCGCATGTGGCTTCTCTGGCACGCAAGACGCTGGATGCAATCGGGAGGAACGCTGAGTTCGACACGCTCACTGCCCGCCTGCGAGTCGGCCTAGAGCAGGACCGCATCTTCGCCGCACGCCAGTTGGGGCAGTTCGGGGAGTTGCGAGCAATACGCCCGCTGCTGGAGGCCGCCGCAACCGGCCCTTCCGCTGTAAGAGCCGAGGCTGCCACCGCTCTGGAGAACTTCTCCCCGATGGTCGTCAAGTTCGAAGTCCGCCAGCTCCTCCGCCAGAGACCTGAGCTTCGCCCACAACTCGAGCCGATGCTGCGCGGCTACCGGCCGGCGATGTAGTGGTTTACGGGTGGAAAAGCTGGTACAGCTTTTCCATGGGGAAGTCCAGCTTGATAGGGCGGCCGTGGGGGCAGGTGTCGTTGCGCGGGGTTTTGTGCCACTCGGCGATAAGCTGCGCGATGTCCGTGTCGGAGAGTGGCATGCCGTTCTTCACGGCTGCCTGGCAAGCCACGGACTTAGTCGCCTCCAGCTCCATCTCTGCTGATCCTGTGAGGCACAGGTCTTCGACGATCTTCTGCACTGCGCTGGCATAGTCTTTGTGCGCCAGCTCCAGCGGTACCTGTGTGCAGAGGACGGATTGATCCTGCAACTCGAAGTCGAATCCGAGCTTACGCAGAATCTCCATGTGCTCCTCGACGGCCGCTCTTTGCGCGGCGCTGAGGTCGAGCGGCACGGATATGACCAGTCTCTGCGAGCTGTCCGACAGCCTGCCGGGCGTCTCCTGGGCTGCCCGGAGGCGCTCGTATATGACGCGTTCGTGCGCGATGTGCTGCTCTATGATCGAGAAGCCTTCCGGTGTCTCCACGAGGAAGTAGGTCTCTTTGAGATAGCCGATCAGCCGCCACCCAGCCGGCAGAGCCCCTACACGCGCTCGCACGGAGGTGGGCAGCGCGATCTGACTCGTCCCCGTTCTGGCAGGCGGCAAGGAGAGGCGGTCCAGACGCATCTGCTCGGTTGTTCTTACGGCCGAGACCGCTCGCGATGCGGCCGGCTCGGCAGGTTTCCCCTCGGACACAATGGTTTCGCCGCTGCGGACTTCCTCGCTTGCATATGTCCGCGACCCCGGTGCCACCGGCGCCGGCGCCGGCGCGGCCTGTGACGGTTCTTCCGCTGCCACTTCTCCAGGCCTGAGAGCCTCGACCACGGCGCGCTGCAGCGCCAGATAGACGTCGTTGCTGTTGCTGTATTTGATCTCGCGCTTCGTCGGGTGGACATTCACGTCCACAAGACCAGGCTCTACTGTAATGGTAAGCACCGCGATGGGCGATTTGCCCTTGGGGATGAGATCTGAGTATGCGTAATCGAGCGCCTTAAAGGTAAGCGGGCAGCGCACGGGGCGGTTGTTCACGATGGTCAATATGCCCTTTTTGTCGCCGCGGAAGTGTGTGGGGCGCGCAACATAGCCGTAAATAGCCATGCCGTACTTGAGCTCGGCAAAGGTTACCGGGCACAGCTCCTCCCTGCCGGAAGTAAAACCTGCCTCGGACATGGCCTGAGCCAGCTTGCCGGAACCGGATGTCTTCAGCACCGGCTGACCGGCGTGCAAAAGCTGAAAAACAATCTTGGGAAACGATATTGCTAGATGCTGCACGGTTTCCTGGATGTGGGCAAATTCGGTCGAAGGCTTTTTGAGGAACTTCAGGCGTGCAGGCACGTTGTAGAAAAGATCGGTTACCTCGATGACAGTTCCCGGCGCGCAGCCAGTCTCAGTAGCCGCCACCGTGCCTTCGAACGCTTCAACCTTCGTTCCGGCTTGCGCCTCCGGTGTTCGCGTGTAACACACCAGGCGGGCGATCGAAGCAATGCTGGGCAGGGCCTCGCCGCGGAAACCCATGGTTCTCAGCGACCAGAGGTCTTCTGCCGAGGCGAGCTTGGAGGTCGCGTGTCGCTGGAAGGCCAGGACGGCATCTTCCGGTTCCATTCCGCAGCCGTTGTCGGCTACACGGATGTCTCGGCAATCTGCGCTGACGGAGATCTCAATCTGCGTGGCGCCCGCGTCTATGGAGTTCTCCACGAGCTCCTTGACCACGGAAGCCGGACGCTCGATGACCTCTCCGGCGGCAATCTGGCTGGCTATGTGTTCGGGTAGGACCAATACCTTGGCCATGCCAGAATGTTATCACGGGCGAACGGACCAAGATCCAAGCGCCCTGGCGGTTGCGACGCGAACATTGCGTTAGACGTCGTCGGTGGCGGGCGCGGCCGGCGGCTTCGGCCAGCGGTCGGACACGTCTGCCAAAGCTTCTTCTGCCGCTTCAGGAATTTTTTCGACTATGGCCTTTAAGTCCTGTCCGGCTTTTACTACCAGTTCCAGATGCGGAATGGAGGACAGAAGCGAAGTCGTCTGGGAGGTGGCAGGCTTGAACTGCCCGTGCTGCGGGGCAGGAGCCGCGTGTCCCCCCATGACCACGCCCAGGGCCGAATCCAGAAGCTCGCGGTCGACCTGGGTGGCAGTGACGATGGTGACAAGGTTCTCGGGAACAGCGGCGGCTGGACGGTTCTGGTAGAACTCGACGATGTCTTGCCAAACCGGCACAACCAGCTCCTGCCGGTTGGCGATCTCCACGACGCGCCTGCCTTCGACCCAGCTTTGCTTGATGCGATCCGCATTGAGGTCGGCAATGAGCCAGCCGAGGTTGGCGTCGTGGAAAAGCTCCTCGGCCAGGCTTACGAGCGTGTCGCGTTCGGAGATGAGACATGTCGGACGGAGCATGACCGGTTGCGGGGCGGCGATCCGGCTGTGTACTTGCTCGGCCTTTTCGAGGGCGCCTTTCTCGCCTGCTTCTTCACCCTCGCCGGCGCCTGGCAATGCCATGGCGTCGCCTTCTACGTGGAACTGCGGCAGGAAGCCGATAGGTACATCGAGGGGATGCCGCGCCGCGCCGTCCTGTGCCACCGGTGTCTGGGCGGGGGGCTGCGGCTCGCGCGGGATGCGAGCCTCTTCGGGGCGTGTCCGGGCTACGCCGGCAGCGGCAATGATGGCGGCAATGGCAATCTCGGCACCGGTTAGCTCGCGCTTTTCGCCCGGTTTGAGCGGTTCCAGCGTTCCGTCGGGCTTCCTCGCCGGCGCGCGTTCTGTGCCATCCACACGCGTGGTGCCCGGCCGGCCGGCAGCATCCTGAGGCACGGCGGTCCTGCCGTCGGCGATTACCTGACCTGGTTGCAGCGGCGGTCTGGTTTCCGGTGTCGCTGCGCCTGGCGGGCGCACGGTGGCTCCCTCTGCCGGGGCCTTTACCGGTGGCCGCCCCTGACCCTGGGCGTCGGCGACGATGCGGTCCGGTTGCCTGGCCGTTCCAGCTGCATCGACCGGGGGCCTGGTGCCGGGTTGAGCGCCCGGCGGAACGTCGAGAGGAACCCTCCCTGGTTGCCTTGTGCCGGCCGCGGCGTCTGCCGCCGGTCGTGCACCGGCGGTGGTGGCATCGCTCTTTGCCCCGGCGGTCTGGTCCTGGCCACGAGCGGCTGGTTCCAGCGGCTTGAAGGCGGGAGAGCCTGACTTGTCCCCGGCAACCTGCGGCAGCGTGCCGCGGTCCTCCGGTCGCCTGGTCGCCTCCCCGGGTTGCCTGTCACCCTGTCCCGGTTGGCCGAGCGGGGTCCTGCCAGCAGCTCCGTCGCTTGCCTGTGACGGTCGCGTTCCCGGTACATCGCTTCGACCTGCTCGTAAGCCTCCGCCATCGGCCTGGTCGGCGCGTCCTCTGGCTCCCGTATCTGCCGGTGTCCGGCCTTCGGGATGATGCGGCCAAGCTACTCGTGCCGGCTCTATCCTGTCTCTGCCTGGCTGCGCGGGCGTAGCACCCGCTCCCGCGCGGGCAAGATGCCCGCGCTCCCATGGTTCTCGTCCAGTTTCCCCGGCATTGCTACCCCTGGCGGCAAGCCCTGCGGCTGGCCTGTCTGTTGAAGACCTGTCTGGAGCTGCCTTGCCGGCAGCAGGTTCGGGTCGCGCGCCGGCTTCCGCCCTCATTGCAGCGGCACCCTGAGAGCCGGCAAGCGCACCTCGGCCTGCCCTGTCGGAGCCTGTTTCGGCGGCCTGGGCAGCCGGCTTGCGTGCCAGAGTCTCTGCCAGCGCTGCTTCGCCGCGTCTGGCAGCGGCCACGTCCGAGGCGCCCTGGGCGCGCTGTCCTGCCAGCTTGTCACCGGCGTCGACCGTCCTGTGCCCAGCATCAACCGGAGCGGGCTGGCTGCGCCGGTCGGTGCCTGCCTCGCGCATGACCTCTGCTCCCCTGGCTGCAGAAGCTGTTTCGGTGCCGCGAGAAATTGCATCCCTGTTCCTTACGGCATCTCTTGCGGACTGATCGGCGGACGGGGTCTCGGTTGGCCGCTGCGTTGCCCGGGGGGTATCCGCTGCAGGGGCAATGTCACGGGGCTGGGCAGGGGAAGCAGCCGGTGGTTTGCCTCGATCGAGCTCTTCCCTGCCCGGTGAAACCGGCGGCCGCGG
>DATNRD010000600.1:0-24154 GCA_036703665.1 Candidatus Obscuribacterales bacterium | reverse complement strand
CCTGCCCGGGGCGGCGGTAAACGCCGCCTGCACACCCGTCTTGCTTTCAAGCGCATGCCCGTTCACTGGTCTGCCGGCAGCAATTCGAGTTCGCCCCCTGGTTACCGAGGTTGCGCCGCCGCCTTACACCTTGGCGACGGCCATCTTTCTGGCGACGATGCCGGCCAGCTCGATCAAGCGGTTGCTGTATCCCCACTCGTTGTCGTACCAGGCAAGCACCTTGACCATCCGATTGCCGACGACCATGGTCAGCTCGGCATCCACAATAGATGACAACCGGTTGCCGCAGAAATCGGCCGAAACGAGCGGCACCTCGATTACGCCCATGATGCCGTTGAGGTCGCCGCCGGAAGCCTCCTTCAAGGCGTTGTTGACGCTCTCGACGGTAACATCCTTCCTGGTTGTGACAACCAGATCGACGATGCTGACGTTGGGCGTGGGTACGCGCATGGCAAACCCGTTCATCTTGCCTTTGAGCTGCGGCAGCACCAGACCGATGGCTTTGGCTGCCCCGGTAGTGGAAGGCACCATGGACAGCGCGGCAGCTCTGGCTCTGCGCAGGTCTTTGTGGGCCGCATCGAGCAAGCGCTGGTCGCCGGTGTAACTGTGTACGGTGGTCATGAGCCCGTGCTCGATGCCGAAGACGTCGTCGAGCACCTTGGCGACGGGAGCCAGGCAGTTGGTCGTGCAGCTGGCGTTGGAGATGATGTGATGCTTGTCCGGGTCGTAAGCCTTGTCGTTGACACCGATGACGATGGTGATGTCTTCGTTCTTGGCTGGGGCAGAGATGATGACTTTCTTGGCCCCTGCTGTGATGTGCCCTTTTGCCTGTTCGGCTTCGGTAAACACCCCGCTGCACTCCAGCACGATGTCAACCTTGAGCTTGGCCCAGGGGCATTCCGAGGGGTCCTTGAAGCGGAAGAACTCAAAGGCCTTGCCATCGACGACCAGGGTTTGATCAGTGTGGCTGACGCTGTTGGGCAGCTCGCCCAGGATCGAGTCGTACTTCAGGAGGTGAGCCGACTGGATGGTGTCCTGCAACGGGTCGTTGATTGCCACTATCTCCACACCCTCGACAGGCGTTTCCAGGTAGGCGCGCAAGGCGTTGCGTCCGATGCGTCCAAAACCATTAATTGCTACTCTCGCCATAACAACTCTCCTTTCCTGAAGGTGTCGGACCGCTCGACCGAGATTATTACGGTCACCCTCGCATGGAGCCCTTGAAGTTCCTACGGGCTACCCGACCAGGAGCGAGCCAATCAGCACCTCAACCAAGCATATCGCCCGGCGGTTCACGCTCTGGGAATTTTTATCAGGACTTAAGGGCGGCGCCGCGACGCTGCCTGAAGGAATCATAAACGGCGACAAACCCTTGAAATCCAGCAAAAGTCTTGCTCTCAGGGGATTTGCGCCGGTGGCCTCCGGGCAAGGCTAGTATAATTGACTGGCAGACAGGCAGCGCGACCAGATCCAGCCAGGTCGCGGGAAAGCCGCCCTTGAGATAGTGAGGTTCAGAGGATGAGGGAAAAGGTAGAAGCAGTTCTGGACAAGCTCCGGCCCATGCTGATGATGGACGGCGGCAACATCGAGCTCATCGACGTCAAGGACGGCGAAGTATTCGTGCACCTTGTAGGAGCCTGCGGCATGTGCCCGAGTTCAACGATGACCTTGAAGATGGGCGTCGAACGCGCCTTGAAAGAGGCCATACCTGAAATCTCGCGTGTTGTTCAGGTCTGAGCCGAGTTATAAACCTTCCACCGTTTGCCGGCCGGGCTCAATACCCGGCCGGTTCCTTATCCTGGCGATGCGGGAACGAAATTCTGCGCTCAGGTAGCTTTCTATTATGGTACGCTCGTCCTGCGGCTGCTGACCTGAAGCGCCCAGCAGCCATCTTCTAATCGACCGCTTTGCTTGAGCCACCGACAACGGCGAGTTTTCCGCTATCTGTGCAGCCAGGCGCTCGCTGGCCTGCGCCAGGGCATCCGGCTCGAAGAGCTCGTTAACCAGCCCCATGCGCAGAGCCCTGCCGGACTCAATTGTGGCGCCGGCAAAAAGGATCTCCTGAGCGAAGCCCGGTCCAACCAGTGAGGACAGCCAGGCGATGTTTTCGTCATCGAGAACGATGCCAAGCCGCGCAACAGGGATGGCGAACACGGCTCGGGTACTGGCCAGGCGCAGGTCGCAGGAGAGCGCAATGAGACATCCACCACCCAGGCAGGGGCCGTCGATCATGGCGATGGTCGGCAGCTCGAACCTGCGCAGAAAGCCAAGAGCGTCCCTTATGGCCCGCCACTGATCGCTTGCCGCCGCGAAACTGTCCAGGCTCTCGAGCTCGGACAGGTCGGCTCCCGCGGCGAAAGATCCACCCTGTCCGCTTACAACGACGGTCCTTGCGCCGTCGGCGGCAAGCCCCTCGAGAGCGCCCGGCAGCTCTTCCCACATGCGTTTGGTTACGGCATTGTGAAATTGGGGCCTGTTGAGGCGCAGATGCCCAACGCACCCGGCAAGACTGGTGAGCAGCTCGGCGGTGCTCATGGCAGCTCGAATGTGACCGTGTCGCCTTCCTTGAGTCCGTGGCGCCTGGCGTAGCCGCCGTTCAGCTCTATCACCTCGGAAACCTGGATGCCCGCCCCGGCAGGATAGCGCGGGCAATCTTCCGGGTTTTCCGACTTGCAAGGCGGCACATTCTCGAAGAGCTTGACGATGGTGCCATCACGGACGAACAGCATGTCCAGCGGAATGAGCGTATGGTACATCCAGAAGTTGACCGCCCGCATCGGGTGGAACAGAAACACCATGCCGCTGTCCTCCGGCATCGACGTGCGGTACATGAGCCCCCTTGTTATCTCTTCGGGGGAGGAGGCGACTTCGAGCTTCACCGTGCTGCCGTTGGAAAACTTGGCCAGGGGAACCTTCGCATCAGCTTCACTGCTCATACCCATAACCGAAATTGCCAGCGGCACAATCATGCCTGCCAGCGCGGACAACCTCAACCCGGCCCGACGTTTCTTCATAGCCACCACATTTTGGTAAACGGGGTCTTTTTGTACAGGAATTGTACCGTGTCGATCAGCACGCCCCTTTTGCCGGGAATGGAGACACTGGTCACCACACCGGCCGGGTCCACCACTGCCGAAATGCCTGTGTTGGTAGCCAGGACCAAATAACGGCCGTTCTCGACCGCGCGCAGTATGGCCGCTGCCAGCACTTGCCTGTTCAATGTGGAGCCGTGGAACCAGGCGAGATTCGAAACGTTTACCAGAAGCGAGGCTCCCTGCCGGACTTCGTCGGCGATAAGGCGCGGGTAGATGACCTCGACACAGATGGATGCCCCTACCTTTCCCCAGACGCTGCTCAAAAGGTAAGCCGACCGCGCCGACACAAAACCAGGCGATCCACCCATGAGCAGCTCCTTTACGCGGGAGGGAAGCAGATCTGCCAACGGCCCGCCGGGAACGAACTCCCCGAACGGCACCAGGCGCCTTTTTACGTAGATCTTCTCTTTGACCGGAGCAGCCGTGACTAGACGCGCGGCATTCACCGGCCGGCCCTCGAGCTGTTCCACGCTGCCCACAACCGCCTCCTTCTTCTCCGCCGCCGTCAGGTCGTGCAGCTGAGAGGCAAGCAGCCCGGAAGCCGACTGCGCCGCACCGATGACGCCCTCGGGGAACACTATAAGAGGTACCCCCAGACCGCGGCAAAGCTGCATGTAACGCTGCGATGCCTCGCGGGCGGAAAGGGAGCCCAGGCGTTCTTCTTCAATCGAGATATTTCCCTGTATGACAGCCAGCGGCACCGGCGGTGCCACCGCGCGCGGGCGGTCCGGAATCAGCGTGGTGAGCTCAGCCACCCGCGCCATCTCCGCCTTCCCCCACACAAACAGCAGGCCCACCGCAAGAGCCACGGCCGCCAGGTCGACTGCCGCGCCTCCCTTGGGTGACAGGCGGTCGCAGCGGTCGGCCAGACGGGGGGCCCAGCCGCTCAGCTCGACAATCAAAGCCGCCAGCGCAGCATTTGCGGCAACGAGCAGAAAGTCAATGAGCTGGCTGCCCCCGAGCTTGGCCGACTGTATGAGTTCGAGCTGCCTGCACTGCGAATATGCAAGTTGATTTACCGGGACACCGAGGAAAGCTTCCTGCGTCGCCAGCACCCATTGAAAGAAGACCCAGAGAACCGGCACGCTGAGCACGTAAGGAAAGTAGGGACGCCGGTAGAACGGCACGAAGCCGGCGCGCATCGGCAGCACAAAGACAAGCAGCGCCGTGCCCGCCATAAGCAGCGATTGATGCACGGCCTCGATAACCCACACCAGCACGACGGCCTGGAAGGCAATCCAGTCCTCCAGCCCCATCCAACGCAAGGGATAGAGTCCCAGGTACCAGCCGAGGGCAACCAGGTTGTAGCCCATGCCAAAAGAAAAACCCACCACCGCCGCTTCCGCCCTACCACGGCAACCCTGGATAAGCACCAGCAGTGGTGCCAGCCCGATCCACGCCAGCCACCAGACGTCGAACCCCGGCGCCGAAAGCCCGAGCAAGCAACCGCACCCGAGCGCAATCGGGATCTTGTCGGTCCAGGAGAGGCGCTCGACCAGACCAGGGCGCGGCGCTACCTGTGCTTGTTCGACTTCCAGTCCGCTACTTTGCATCAACCAGCCTTCGCTGTCGCGTTCGCCCGGCGGAAGACGGCGCGGGTAAAAGGAAAGCTTATCACCAGAGGCCGCCGCACCGCGCCGTACCCGTCCGTCGGGCGACAGCTCAACTAAGCACGGCAACCGGCAGCGGCATCGCCGCACGCCCCGCCCCGGTCGAGCGCCGGCGGCCGGCTCAGCAAGCCAGCTAGTATTGGCTACAAGCCACTCAAATCCAGCAAGACCGCAATAGCCCGTAAGAGGGTTTTCACGTGAAAGGCGGCTAAGCTGAGGACCTGTGCCGTTAGATCCCTTGGCAAGCGGGGCAAAAATCCGGTAGGCCCGGGATCGAACCGAACCGGGGGCCAGGGGGGAAAAATGGCTGGCAATCTTTCTATTGGAAGTTACCGGAGACAGGAGACAGGCTCAGTCGGCGCCCTGTTCTTCTGCGCGCTGCTCATCGTCGGGCTGGGACTTGGGGCCTTTGCCCTGGATTTCGCGCACATGATGACCGTGCGCAGTGAGCTCCAGAATGCCTCCGATGCGGCAGCGCTGGCAGGAGCCACTGCTTTTGCCAAGGATGAAGCCGAACTGGCAGAAACGCAGGCGCTGGAAGTGGCTGGACAGAACCACGCGGACGGGCGCCCTGTCTCCAATCACTCAGTTGAGACGGAAGTCACCGCCCAATCCTTTCCTTCCGGACTGACTGGTGAGCCGGATGTAGTAGAGGTCGACGCTCGCATGGCGGTCAAGCACATGCTGGCGCCAATCTTCGGGCGGCGCAAGGACACCATCGTCGTTAACTCGAGGGCCGCACATTACCCGACTTTGAGAATGCTTGGACCCAACCAGGCATTCCCCATCGCCGTCAGCATAGACCAGTGGCCGAGAGGCCCTAAGGGTGGTGACCTGCCCGTAAACAGATTGAAGAAAGGAGATCCAATTACCATCATCATCAGCCCAAGCGCTCAACCCGGCAGAAACGCCGCCTGGACATCGTTCAACATAAGTTCCGCTAATACCAACACTTACGTCGAGCTGATTGAGCAGGCCCTGGGCATGGCCCCGCCGGGGGAAGACGTGAGCATTCCACAGCTGGAAGTGGGCGTCGACAAGATTGCCGTCGATAACGGCATCAACAACGGCACAGACTTGAACGGCAAGTACGAAGCTCCAGCCAAGGCAAAGCCCTTCCTGATCATGCCGCTCATCCAGGGCGATCAGTACAATCAAAAGCAAACGGTTATAGGGTTCATAACTGTCAAAATCAAATCGATAAAATACAAGTCCGGCGACTTCGAGATTCTCGGCACTCTGGTGAAGGGCATCGTGCGCGGCTGGGGAGGCGAGATCCCCGGCACGGGCAACGGCCAGAACAACCAGGCCGTCAACGACCTGTCACCGGCAGTAGTTAAGCTGCTAACCGCCGGGGCCGACAAGTGAATATGTGGTCTTAATCCTCGCATGCGTTGACCGGCACGCCGGCCTGGTATCGAACTCGGCATTGGGCGCCGGCGGTCGCCGCCGGCATGGCTCTACCTTCAGAGCGGCCGGACACCAGGGGCCATACCGTGCAAAGCAGTCAGGATAAGCGTTTTCGGACAGTCACTCAAATCACACGAAACCGCAACCGGCACTGTGAGATGGTTTTCACGTGAAAGGTCGCTAACCTGGCGGCGTGTTGCGTTAGCCCCCTTGGCAAGCGGGGAACAGATCCGATAGCCCCGGAATCCAACATGCCCCGAGAGCGCAAGAGGAGGTGAAATGGCCAGCAATCGTCCGGCAGCTGACAACTCCCCCACGCATGACGAGGCTCTGAAAAAACGCACGATGATCCTCAAAGACAGCAGGAAAGCACGAGGGGTCTCCATTGCGGAGGCTGCTGCGGTGACCAGCCTGTTGCTACCGCTCCTCATTCTCGTGCTCTTTGTGGTGGTGGAAGCTACACAGGCTTATCTGATCAAGAACTCGCTGGCTGAAGCTGCCCGGCAGGCCGCGCGCGACCTCTCCGTGGAATACGGGCAAGACCCTGCCATAGCCGGCAGCCGCAGCCTGCAAGACACGTTGGTCTTCGACAAGATCCGCATCAAAAACGTCGTAAACGACTCGCAGCAGTTCGACAACCCTGTTTTCGACACAACTGCCGACCCGCCCACCGTCAAAGTTACTGTTCAGTACAAAGGCGGGCAGTATGGACTACCAAGCTTTCCCAATCCCGACCCGCTCAACCTGGGGAAGAACTTCAAAATCGACGCTACCTCTACTTACCGCCTTGAGTAAGGAGGACCCCATGTATCCCCCGTTTGTCAGAAATCAAAGAACAAATGAGAAAGGCTCGGTCGGCGCGCTGTTCTTTTGCGCCCTGCTTATCGTCGGACTGGGTCTGGGCGCCTTTGCGCTGGACTTCGCGCACATGATGGCCGTGCGCGGAGAGCTCAAGAGTGCTACCGATGCAGGGGCGCTTGCCGGCGCCCACGCTTATGCCAAAAGTGACAGTGAGAACGCCGACGCTCACGCGCTGGCGGTGGCAGCACAGAATCGCGCCGACGGCCGGCCCGTGTCCAACGCCTCTCCAGGCACACTGGTAACGGTGCAAAGCTTCCCGTCAGCCGGCGGGGTCGATCCCGACATCGTGGAGGTCGAGGGCAGGATGGCCGTCGGGCACATGCTGGCACCTATCTTCGGACGCCGAACGGATACGATTACGGTTAAGTCTCGGGCAGGCGCTTACTGGAACATCGTTAAATTGGCCGAGGGCCAGGCCTTTCCGGTAGCTGTCAATCCACGTCACGATCCCGACGGCGACAAGGGCCCGGCCATACCGGTCAACCGGCTCAGGGACGGCGATCCAGTTACGCTTATCATCCGGCCCAGCGCAAACCCCGGAAGAAACGCCGTCTGGACCTCATTCCACATCAGCTCGGCCAACACGCGCACCTACGACGAACTGCTGCAGATGTATCTCGGGCGCATCCCCAACGACCCCACCAACGGCATCCCCGAGCTGGAAGCAGGCGTAACCGAGATTCACCTGGACAACGGCGTAAACCGGGGCACCGGCGTAGACTCCAATTACAAAGCGGACATCTGCCAAAAGCCCTTTGTCCTTTTCCCCGTGATCACGGACGACAACTACAATCAACAGACGACCGTCACCGGGTTCATCACCGTCAAGGTCAACCACATCAGGTACATCCCGGACGGGCTCGAATTCACCGGCACCATGAAAAGGGCAATCGTGCGCGGCTGGTCCGGTGAGCTGCCGCCCAGCAACGAGGTCTCCAATCTCTCGCCGCGAGCCGTGAAGCTGCTTCCCGTCGACGGCTCATAAGCAACCGGACAGGACGCTTTTCGGCAGGGAGCCCGGGCCGGTGCCGGGCTCCTTCAGTTTGCGCCGCCGGTGGCATCTGAGCTTGCCTGGAGCCAGCCGCCGGCAGTTCCACCTGTGCTCCATCCAGCGCCACAGCCGGCTGCGGTCCCAGCTTCATCGAGGTGAGCTTATGGCATGTGCTTGCGCATCGCCAGTGCGCTCTAAGCAGCACGAATTAGCAACGCCGGCGTCAGCACAAGCAATGCTACACTGTCGCTTGTCCGATGGACCGGCATGAGACAACTTGTGTCCAACCAGAGCTCGACAACGCGAATCCTGGGGATCGATCCCGGCACCGCCACCGTGGGCTATGGCGTTATCGATTGTCTGCCGGCAAACTCTTACGAGTGTGTGGCTGCCGGCATCATACAGACCTCCAAGGATCTCTGTCCCGGTGAGCGTTTGCGAATCATCCGAAACGATCTGCTCACGCTTATCGACGAATATGCTCCGCATGTTCTTGCGCTGGAGGCAATCTTCTTCTTCAAGAACGCCAAGACTCTTGTGCCGGTGGCCCAGGCTCGCGGGGTGATTCTGGAAGCTGCGGCCAGCGCCGGCATCGCCGCGTACGAGTACACGCCCATGCAGGTAAAGCTGCAGTTAACGGGCTTCGGCCGGGCGGACAAGCAGCTCGTGCAACTGACCGTAGCCAAACTGCTGGGTCACGAAGGCATCTTCCGCCCGGACGACGCGGCCGACGCCATTGCCCTGGCAGTCTGCCACGCGCGCATGTCGCTCACGCCGGCGGCGCCGGCACAGGAGCGTCAAAGCGCAACCAGCCGCGTCCTTGATGTCCGAACCTGAATTCTTCAGGATGGATGACCTCCGCCAGTATCTCCAGCGACTCCACCACACGCGGGCCTGGACGATTGAAGTATTGGTTGCCGTCAGCGATGAACACATTCAACAAGCGCACGGCCTTAAGCTCGTCCCAATGCGGATTGGCAGTAAGAAACTTCATGTCCTCGAGCGTTCGTTCCATGTCGAACCCGCAGGGAACAACGAAGATCATGTCGGGATCGTGCTTAACCAGGTCATCCCAGCTCATGGCCGGCGAGTGCTTGCCGGCTTGACCGAACAGGCTGGTTCCGCCCGCCATCGAAATCAATTCGGGCATCCAGTTTCCTCCCGCCATGAGCGGATCGATCCACTCGATGGCGGCAACTGAAGGGCGCCTGCGGCATTGCCTGGCTCTTTCAGCGATTTGATCCATGCGTGCCCTCAGCTGCGACACCAGCGCCTGGGCGCGCTCAGGGGCGGAAAGCGCCTCTGCCACACGCCTTATGTCGTCCCAGATGTCGGACAGGCAGTTGGGCTTGAGCGAGACGATTTGGGAACGAGAGCCTGTCAATTCGCAGACCGCCTCCTCGACGTCGTTTATGCTGACCGCGCAAACCTGGCACTGGTCCTGAGTGATGATCAGTGTCGGCCTGAGGCGTTCCAGCATGGAGGCATCGACGCGATAGACGCTCAGGCCTTCCTGGACGATTGCCCTGACGCGCTGGTCGATCTCGTAGCTGGTGCCGTCGGTCCTGAATTTCGCTCTGGTGCACTGCGGCAGGTCTTTGACAGCCTCCGGGTAATCGCACTCATGTGATCGCCCCACCAGCCTGTCGCCAAAGCCAAGCGCGCAGACAATTTCAGTGGCGCTGGCAATGAGAGATACAATGCGTGGTTCGCTCATGCGCCCTTCCTTCGGGTTACATTATAGGACAGTTGAGCCGGGGCACCGGATTTCGCCACTCGTGTCGTCGGTGCGCCTGTTTCCGCTGGCAAACGGGGCGAGCCTCCGCTGGCCGCACACCCTGCCCGGCGGCCCCGGCACCGTCCTGCCCGCGCCCCGGACACGCCACGCAGCGCGCACCGGCAACGGCCCGACCGGCGGCCTCAATTTCGGTACAATGGCAATGAACAACGTTTGCCCGTTACCCGAGGTGTTACGGCTTAAGTAACCTGTGGTCGCCGATCCAGCTAGTGCCGAGCTCAATTTTGTGGCAAGCCCAGAGGGCCAGCGCTACGTGGTGGACATGCGCCCTTTGTGCCAGGGCATGCCGTTCGTCCTTACAGACGCCGCGCATCCCCGGCTGGTGCTGAAGCATGGCAGCCACTTCCTCGTGCTGGACGAATCGGCCAACATCCCTGCTTGCAACACGCTTGGGTATGGATACTATCGCTATGACACGCGCCATATAAGCCAGTGGGAGCTTTACCTGAACGGCGACGTGCCGCTGTCGCTTTTGTCGAGCTCAGTGGAGCCCGGCTACGCAGGCAGTTTCATCTACACCAACCCGGCTTCCGGCGACCTTCCCCAGCAAAAGATAACGATCAACCGCGAAGTGGTTCTGACCGAGCAGCTCTGGGAGCGCCTGGCGATTGAAAGCTTCCATAATCAGGATCTGGACTGCACCCTGGTCATAAAATTCCAGTCGGATTTTGCCGACATGTTCGAGGTCCGCGGCTTGAACCGCCCGGCGCGCGGGGAGCGCATGGTGCCGCTGGCCGGCTCGGACGGCTCCCGGCTCTTTCTTGCCTATCGCGGGCTCGATGGGGTCCTTCTCGAGACGGAGATTGAATTCATCGGCATGAAGCCCCATTCCATCAACGAGGGTGAGGTGACCTTCCATCTCCATCTGCCGGTGCGCCAGGCGGTGCGCTTCGAGCTTTGCGTGAAAACCAGGATGGATGGGCAGCCCCTGGGCACCAGCGATGACAGTACCGGCTATCACCATGCCCGTCACGCCGCCGATCTGCGTTACTCTGAATGGCGCCATCACGGGTCGCTCATCACCACCGAGCACGAGCTCTTCGATCTTGCTATCAAGCGGGGCTTTCGCGACATCTACATAATGCGGCAGCCGACCCCGAAAGGTTGGGGGCTGGCGGCGGGCGTGCCCTGGTACTGCGCCATTTTCGGGCGAGACAGCGCGATTACGGCCTGGCAGCTCCTGCCCGTCATGCCCGGCCTCGCCCGCGAGTGCATAGAGGTTCTGGCTGCCTATCAGGGCAAGCGCAAGGACACTTTCCGGGCGGAGCGGCCCGGCAAGATCCTGCATGAGCTTCGTCTGGGCGAGTTGGCCAGGACGCACATAATCCCGCACACTCCCTACTATGGCACGGTGGACGCCACGCCGCTCTGGCTCATCCTCTTTGCTCAGTACATACACTGGAGCGGCGACCTGGACTTTGCCCGGCAGCTGTGGCCACACGTCAGGGCGGCAATCGCCTTCCTGGATCGCACCGCCGACGGTGGCTTTCTGACCTACCAGCGTGAAAGCCCACAGGGACTGGAGAATCAGGGCTGGAAAGACTCAGGGGATTCGGTGATGCACACCGACGGCAGCCTGGCTCATCCGCCCATCGCCATCTGCGAAGCGCAAGCCTATCTTTACGCCTCCAGGCTGAAGATAGCAGAGATCGCCGAGCTGCTGGGACACGGCTCGCTGGCAGGGCGGCTACGTGCCGAGGCTGCCCAGCTCAGGGACCTGTTCGCCAAGCACTTCTGGATGGAGGATGAGAACTTTCCTGCTCTGGCGCTGGACGGCGACGGGCGCCCGGTGCGCGTAATCAGCTCCAACCCCGGTCACTGCCTGTGGACCGGCATCCTCGATCAGGACAAGGCCGATGCCGTAGCCGATCGCCTCCTGTACAGGGACATGCACTCCGGCTGGGGCATCCGCACTTTGTCGAGCCAGGCGGTGGCCTTCAACCCGATCAGTTACCACAACGGCTCGGTCTGGCCGCACGACAACGGCATCATCGCCGAGGGCATGGTAAAGATCGGGCGGACGCACGATGCTCACAAACTGCTGCACGGGCTCTTTGAGGTCTGCGAGCACCAGCGGGATTTCCGTTTGCCAGAACTGTTTTGCGGTTTTGAGCGCCACGAAGCCAGCCGCCCCATCGACTATCCGGTGTCCTGCTCGCCGCAAGCCTGGGCGGCCGGAAGCATTTTCCAGATTCTTACAGCCTGCATGAACCTGCAGCCGGACGCCTGCCGCCAGCAGTTGCGCATAGTCAACCCGCTACTTCCCGACTGGCTGGGAACCGTCACCATCCGGGGGCTACGGGTAGGCCAGGCCTCGCTGGATCTCTGCTTCAGCACACGCAGCGGCGCCAGTTTCTGCCAGATACTGCGCAAGGAAGGCAACATAAAGGTGATCGTGGAGGCCTGATCATATATGAGCGCTCTGTCGCGGCCTCCTGCCGCGGCTACGCCGCCCTGCTCCTTCGTTAGGCGACTACGCAGTGCCTTTATGCTGCGGGGGCTGGCAAGGCTCGCCCCTGCGCAGGCACTCCTGCCTCATTGGAAGCCGTCTGCCTCGTGGCGTTCATTATCAGCCGCGCGACGTTTCGCGCCACCAGTTTCAACTAGAGAAGTTCGGAGGCAGCTTGCTAATCAGGTAGAATGGTGTATACAAGGGCAAGCTCACCGGTCATGTACCTGCTGTCCCAACTCACCAGGAGCGGTTTTTATGAAAGCAAAAATGCCGCGGGGTCAAAAGGCCCCGGAGACAGCCGATTACCTGTGCATCTGGTGCGACGAAACTTTTCACTATGAGTACGGGCAGCTTGCCTGCCCTTCCTGTGGCAACAGCACTCGTTCGGATCTCGTTCCTATCTTTATGGAAGAAGATCCAAAAGAAGAAGTCCTATACGTATCCGACGAGTTCCACGGAGGCTAACCCGGCGCAAGCGCGACGCCCGGCATGCGGATTGCACAGCTGGCTCCTCTAGTTGAACCGGTACCGCCGCGAGGATACGGCGGTACCGAGCTTGTCGTCAGCCTGCTTACAGAAGAGCTCGTCGCCCGTGGTCACGAAGTGACGCTGTTCGCTTCGGGCGACTCGCAAACATCCGCCAGGCTGCTGCCGATCGTGCCGGAAGCGTTAAGAAGACAGGACATTCCCGAACGCCGCTGGGCAGCGTACGATATCAGGTCCCTGCTCAAGCTGGAAGAGCTGGCCGGGCAGTTCGACGTCGTGCACAATCACATGGGCTGGCAGGCGCTGCCTGCGCTGCGCGGATTGAGCGTGCCGGCGGTGACCACCAATCACAACCCGGTGAAGGATTACTGCGCGCCAATCTACCTGGCCTGCGGCAGTCTTCCCTATGTGTCGATCAGCAACGCATACAGGCGCGTAAACTACCCCGACCGTTTGAACTATGTTGCCACCGTATACAATGGCATAGATATCGAGCAGTTCGATGCCGCAGCTGATTCCGCGCGCTCTTTTCTACTCTTTCTCGGAAGAGTCTGCCCCGACAAGGGCACGGCCGAGGCAATCAGAATCGCCAAGGCCGTGGGACTGCCACTCAAAATAGCAGGGAAACTGGACGTAAATGACCGCCCCTACTTCGAGTCCAGCGTCAAACCCCACTTTAGCCCTCGGCAGGTGGAGTACCTCGGGGAAGTGGACCATGAAGGCAAGGTCGATTTGTACAGGCATGCTATCGCCGTGCTCAATCCGATCAACTTCGAGGAGCCGTTCGGTCTTGTGATGGCCGAGGCTCTGGCCTGCGGCACACCGGTCGTGGCGCTCAATCGCGGCTCGGTAAGCGAGGTTCTCTCTGACGGCGAGACGGCAGTGGTAGGCAACTCCGTCGATGAGCTTATCCGGCGTTTCCCGGAGATTGAGAAGATCCGGGCCGATGCGTGCAAGCGCCGTGCCAGGGCACTGTTCAGCAAGCAGAAGATGGCGGATGGATACGAGCGCGTTTACCGGAACCTGACGGAGCGCCCCTGAGCGAACCGCAGCCCGGCATCTGCGGATGCCTGGCGAATCAGCTCCGGCACTTGCTCGCTGAAGAAGCACCACCAGTGGTGCAGCGTGTTTTGCTTGAGCTTCTCCTTCATGAGATCGATTCTTACCAGGCGCTCGGCGTTGCGCATTGTCAGAGCAGCCTTGACCAGGTCGGCCATCTGTTCGCTCTTCTGCGGATTGACGGGAATGCTGAGATTGCCCAGCTCGTGCCAGACACCGGCGCCGGAGGAGAGAAGCAGAACGCCCGGCCTGGCGTTCTGGCAAGCCACGAACTCCTTGGCGGTCAGATTCAAGCCATCGCGCACCGGGTTGACCAGCATGGCCTCTGCTTCACGATAGAGGATCGCCAGTTCGTCTGGCGCCACCGCCGTCTCGATCCAGACGAGCGGCCGCCAGAGTCCCTCCGACCAGCGCCTGGTCAGCCTGGCGGCCAGCTGCCGGCATCGGCTCCAGTAGGCGTCGAACGCCGGCAGCCCGGGGCGGGTGCGCGCGCAGACTTGCGCGAATGTGACGCGGCCACGATACTGCGCGTGGCGCTCGAAAAAGAGGTCGATCATCTCCAGGCGCTCCGCCACGCCCTTGGTGTAATCGGCACGATCGACAGAGAGAATGAAGCGACGGTCACGCAACGCAGCCAGCTGCTCCTGCCCGAGCACGTCCGCTTCCCCGGCCGAAGCCGCCCGCCAGTGATCGAGGTCGACCCCGAGCGGCATGGACAACACCTGGGTCCTGCCATCGATCAGCCCGCGATGCCAGTCGACGCTGCTGTCTGGAAGATGCTGGTCAACAAAACGAAGGAAGTTGACGGCATACTCCTGGGTGTGGAAGCCGATCGCCTCGCAGGCGAGCAGCGCCCTGGCTATGCCGCGCAGCGCCGCTGCATGCTGGGCGGTCACCGAGCGCGGCCAGGGAATGTGCCAGAAGACAAGGCAATGCGCTCTTTGCGAGCCGACCAGGCAGTGGGACAGGAAAGCCAGTTGATAGTCCTGCACGAAGTACCAGGGCGACCACCAGCGGCCCGCTCCGCCAATGTGGCGCGCCAGCAGCGCATTGAATTTAGTGTAGAGCCTGTGATCCAGGGCGCTGTAGCTTGCCTGACCGGGCATATCATGCATGACCGGCCAGAGGAAGTTGTTGCAAAACCGGTAGTGGCCATCGACCACAAACTGGGGTATCAGCCCCAGCTGCTGAACTTCCTGGGCAGGCCCGCCAAAGGCCATGACGGAAGTCCCGCTCACGTACGACCAGCGGGAACCATGGCGGTGCGTCTCGGCCCAGAGCCTGGAAAGGCTGGCGGCGACACCTCCGGGCATGCCGGGACCTCGGTAGGAAACGATGTTCATTTCGGCGTTCCCACTCTGGAATACTGTTGCTTGGACACAGTTGTTAAGGGACCTCGCCCAGAACTAACTGTGAAATGACGATCCTCGTGCCGCCCAGGTGCCCAGTCGACGCCTGCAATTAACAACTGTTTACGCGGTAGCCGTCACACAGATTCAGCAAGGCCTCGCCACTCCGGGAATCTTGTGCTCCGGCCCGGCGACATGCGAAAGATACTGGCTCCATCGTCGGATTGGGCTCCCCAGCCAATCCTTCTCCTGCGCGCGTCAATCTTGCACGCCGGCTGGCTTCGTCGCTGGGCGACCCCGCATCCTCCAAGCGCTCCCCTGGCTCAGGCGCCTCTTCCGCAGGCGCCACTGGCTGGTTGCGCGTCGTTTTGGCACACAAGCAGCGGGGACCGCCTAAGGCAGTCCCCGCAACTATTTTTTTCCAGGCCGAGCTGTCTTTAGAACTCGCCCATGCCTGCGCCGGAAGGCATCGCTGCCTTCTTTTCCTCGGGCACGTCGACCACCAGGGCCTCGGTGGTGAGGAACATGGCGGCTATCGAGGCGGCGTTCTGGAGAGCGCAACGCTCGACCTTGGCAGGATCGATGATACCGCTCTTGGCCATGTCGACGTATTCGAAGGTCTGGGCATTGAAGCCCCAGCCTTCCTTTTGCTCCTTGACACGCTCGACGACGACTTCGCCGGACAGGCCGGCGTTGTCGGCAATCTGCCTGACGGGAGCCTCGAAGGCCTTCAACACGATGTCGAAGCCTGTGCGCTCGTCACCGGTGAGCTCCTGACGCTTTTTCTCGAGGGTCTTGGTCAGGCTCAAGAGCGTGGTTCCGCCGCCCGGCACATAGCCTTCCTCGACGGCAGCGCGGGTGGCATTGAGAGCATCTTCGAAACGCAGCTTGCGATCCTTGAGCTCTGTTTCGGTAGCGGCACCGACCTTGATGACGGCCACGCCACCGGCCAGCTTGGCCAGACGCTCCTGGAGCTTCTCCTTGTCGAACTCGGAGTCGGACTCCTCGATCTGGCGCTTGATCACCTTGATGCGCTTCTGGACTTCCTCGCTCGTCTCCTTGCCGGCGACGATCGTCGTCTTGTCCTTGGTGACGCGCACCTGGCGGGCTCTGCCCAGGTCTTCCATACGGACGTTCTCGAGCTTGGTGCCGCGCTCCTCGGAAATAACCTGACCGCCGGTAAGGATTGCGATGTCCTCCAGCATGGCCTTTCTGCGGTCACCGAAGCCCGGTGCCTTGACGGCGCAGCAGCGCAGGACCTGACGCAGGTGGTTGACCACGAGCGTGGCCAGGGCCTCGCCTTCGATGTCCTCAGCAATGAGCAGAAGCGGCTTGCCGGCGCGGGCCACTTTCTCCAGGCAGGGCACCAGGTCGGCAAGCAGGTTGACCTTCTTGTCGACGCAGAGCACATAGGGCTCATCCAGCACGGCTTCCATGTGCTCGCCATCGGTGACGAAGTAGGCGGAGACATAGCCCTTGTCGAACTGCATCCCTTCCACCACTTCCAGCTCGGTAGACAGCGACTTGGACTCTTCCACCGTGATAACGCCGTCCTTGCCGACCTTCTCCATCGCATCGGCAATGAGCTTGCCGATCTCTTCATCGTTGCCGGCGGATATGGTGGCAACCTGGGTGATGGCGGTCTTGTTCTCGACCGGCTTGGCCTGCTTCTTGATCTCTGCCACAGCCAGCTCCACCGCTTTGCGGATGCCCCGGCGCATCACCATCGGGTTGGCGCCTGCCGCCACGTTGCGCAGCCCTTCCTTGATCATGGCTTGCGCGAGAACGGCCGCTGTCGTCGTGCCGTCGCCAGCATTGTCATTGGTCTTGGAGCACACTTCCCGAATGAGCTGAGCGCCGGCGTTCTCCAGATGGTCAGCCAGCTCGATCTCTTTGGCGATGGTCACCCCGTCGTTGACAATCTGGGGGGCGCCGAACTTTTTCTCGAGCACCACGTTGCGTCCCGCCGGACCCAGCGTCACGCGCACCGTGTTGGCCACTTGGTCTACACCACGCTCCAGGGCGCGGCGTGCTTCCTCGTCGTAAACAATTTGCTTGGGCATATTGATGTATTCCTCTCCTGTTGCCTCAGACAACCAAAAACATTGAGTTTGATTAGCCGATCACCGCCAGAATGTCCCGCTCAGACAGGATTGTGTATTCCTGGCCCTCGATCTTCACTTCCGTGCCGGAATACTTGGCGAAAAGCACCTTGTCCCCGACCTGAACTTCCATGGGCTGGCGATTACCTTTTTCATCGAGCTTGCCCGGTCCGACAGCCAGAACTTCGCCCTGCTGCGGCTTTTCCTTTGCTGTGTCAGGTAGGACAATACCCCCAGCCGTCTTCTCTTCAGCCTCAAGCTTCTTGATAATCACCCGATCGGCCAATGGTTTGAGAGCTAGCTTTGTTGCAGTAGCCAATGGTCCATCCTCCTATCACTTAAGACACAACCGTGGAAGACCGGTAAGATACGAGTCCCCCACTTCCGTTACCGAGGAAAGTCTAGCCGCAAAAGCCGTAGTGGCTTGCGTCTCGACGATTTTCCTTAATGATCGAGCTGCCGACAGGACTGCCGTGCACCGGCTCTTTACCCCTCGGGGCGCGTCATCTCGCCTGTCTTTCTCTTGCTGGGCGCCGGGGGCGTCGTGCGTATCCAGTCGGCATATTCGGGCGCCACGGTCAGCTTGTGCTGCAGCTTCGCCTGGCGTTCGCTGATCACCGACAGCTTCGCCTGCCGGGCAAGCTCCTCCCAGGATATCGGCCCGGAAGCCGGCATCCCAGCCTGAGCGACCTTGACACGGTCACGCCCCTCGAATTTCGCGACATCAAGCGCCTGCTCGGCAGCTTTGTGCAGGGCTTCCGCATCGCCGGCGTTGTGGGGAAACGAGGCCATGCCAATAGAGACCGTCACCATGCCAATGCCAGGGGCAGGGGCCGATCGGATTTTCTGGCGCAGGCGCTCGGCGACGTCGGAAGCGTTCTGGTAGGGGGTCTCGGGCAAGATGATGGCGAACTCCTCGCCGCCATAACGGCAGGGGATGTCGATGTCCCTCAAGGTCGACTTGATAATCCTCGCCACATGCTTTATCGCTTCGTCTCCCTTCTCCTGTCCGAGATGCTCGTTGATGTGCGCCAGGTGATCGACATCCACTAGAAGCAAGGCCAGCTCGCGCTTGTGGCGCTGGGATCGCTCGATCTCCTTGACCAGCGAGTCCTCGAAGTGCCAGCGGTTGTAAAGCTGCGTGTGCGGGTCATGAATGGAGGCTGCGGCCGTCGTCTCGTGGGTCATGGCGATGTGCAGTGCGGTCGACACCTGATTGACCAGCGACTCCAGCATTTCGATCTGCTCACGGTGAAAAGCGCGTGTGTCCGTGGAAAAAACGAGCAGCACTCCCAGACGCTCATCCTCGTAGATCATCGGCAACGCCACCAGCGAGCCGAAGACGCTGCCGCCGGTGGCGCGCGGCAGTCCGTACGGCTGCCGGCTGGCATCAACGACGTACTCCAGCTTGCCCGTGCTCAGGCACCGCCCCCAGACGGTGCCGTCGCCCGAGAGATCGAAATCGCTCAGGCTGCTGCCCTCAAGCCCTTTGAAGGCAGCCAGGTTGAAGACGCGCCGGTTGGGATCGGCAAGCAAGACTGCACAATTGGGCGTGTTGCCGACAATGAGCGCCGTGTCGGCGGCAATCTGCAAAACCTCCGAAACCTTGAGCGCGCTGCTGCTCAGGGCTGAGGAAGTCTTGTAGAGCGTGCCGAGCCGCTCGCGTTCGTACTCGCTGCGCCCGTAGAGGATGGCATTGGCGATCACCATGGCCACGACGTCGGCCACATCCTTGAAGAACTCCACCCGAGCGACGGCGTCGGCATCGTTGAGATCGAGCATGATCGCCCCCACCAAAAGGTTGGAAGCAATGAGCGGCAAGGCAACCTGCGCCCGGCTGCCTTCACGCTGCATGACTGCCGCAGTCAGATCCGGCGCCTCCTCCAGGGCTGACACGCTGGCCGGGATGCGCTTCTGCACAACATACTTCATCAGGCTTTCCGCGGAAAACGGCAGCACGCGAATCTCATCTATGGTTGCCTCCGAATAGCCCCTGCTAGCCATGAGCTTCAATGCCAGACTTTCGTTGTCGGAAAGGAAAATGGCCACTCTGGCGCCTCCGGCCAGGTCGGCAAACTGGACAACGGCGGCATCGAGCACGTCCTTCAAGCTCAGCGAAGACAGAAGGGCCTTTTGCATTAATATGTAGCGCGCCAAAAGCTCGCCATTTAAGTCCATAGCGATCTCCCTGCCAATCCCCAAGAGCCGAACCTTTAATTAGCATAAACCACCGCCTGCCGCCCCTGGTCGCTCCGGTTGCCAGGTGTCGTACACTTGTGCCCTGCCCGGACAACTGGAGGTTGCCATGGCCACAGCCGCCCGCGACCCGGACTGCATCTTCTGCAAAATCATCGACAAACAGATTCCTTCCACGGTCGTGTCTGAAGACCCCGATTACGTGGCCATTCGCGACATCAACCCGCAGGCGCCCGTCCACATTCTCATCCTGCCCAGAGAACACCTGCCGGATATCACCAGCGTCCAGGATGCCAACGCTCTGGGAACACTATTTGCAGCGGCCTCGTCAATAGCTGCCAAAGAGGGACTAAGCAACGGCTTCCGCCTCGTAGTAAACACAGGCAGCGAGTCGGGGCAGTCAGTTTTTCATCTGCACATCCATTTATTGGGCGGCCGTCCGATGCGTTGGCCTCCCGGCTAGAAAAGTGCAGGAGAAACTATATTCCAACTTGATCCTGGCTTTAAAAAGCCGCACCAGCACTTGGTTTCCGCAGTGAGGGCGGGCGTTTTTTGGAAAAGATTTGTAACTTAGCTACCAAAAATCGTGGTTTCAGCGAATCGCGAAATGGGTATTAGGTAATCGAAGGGGCCATGGAGAGGACGGTCCGATGCTGACTCGTGAAAAGAGCGAACAGGTCTTGTGGATGGCGGATTGCTACAGTCTGGCAAAGCGCTTTCCCAACTGCAGCACCTGGATGGCGCTCCTCGAACCGGTCGCAGCAGACAACTACAAGGAGTTGAGTCCCTTCCACTACTGGCTCTGGATGGAGATCTGGCGGGCGGCTCAACCCGACCGCGAGCTTCCTGCCCCCTGCGGGAAAGCCTAGCTGCCCCCGGCGAACTTCGCCCGCGTGACACTGCATCTGGTTTCGTCACGCGCGCTTATTTTTTGGCCCCTGCTGCCGCTTGCGAGGCAGCAGGCGAGTTTGTCTGGTTGGTGGCATCGTTTACGACACAACCGTGTCCAACGATGCAATCTTTCAGTTTGGTGCCGGCAGAAAGCGTTACCCCAGACCAGACAATCGTCTCCTCCAGTTCGGCGCCTTCCACCTGGCAATCGTCGCCCACGATCACGCGCCCCTTCACCCTGGTGCCCGGACCAAGGCGGCTGCGCTTGCCCAGAAGCAGCACACCATCGATCGAACAGCTGCCGTCGACGGTGGCACCTTCGCCGATCCACCCGCGGGCGGTCCTTTCGCCAGGAATCTCAACCGCGATGCGCCCCTCCAGGGCGTCGAAGTTGGAGAGCCGGTACTGCCTTATGGTGCCGACGTCAGACCAATAGCTGGTGATCTCCACGCCCAGCACCGGCTGGCCGGCTGCCACAAGCTTCGGGAAAAGCTGCCGGCCGAAACCGTATGTTCCTTCAGCTGGAATATGATCGAAAATTTCCGGCTCCAGAACATAGATCCCGGTGGAAGCCAGATTCGAAAGCGCTTCCGTTGGCTTGGGCTTCTCCTGGAAACCAGTGATGAAGCCCTGCTGGTCGGTCACGGCCACGCCGAACTGGCTTACATCATCGACCCTTTTCAAGCCGATTGTCGCTATCGCGCGCTTGCGCTTGTGTTCAGCTACCACGGCGGTGATGTCCGCGTCGGTAAGCAGGTCTCCCATAATCACAAGGAAGGTGCCGGATTCCAGGAAGTCCCGGCAGGCACGCACGCCGCCTGCGTCACCGGAAAGCAAGGCTTCCTCGTGGAAGCTGAGCTTCATGCCGAGTTTGCTGCCGTCGCCGAAGTACCGGCGCAGCGCCTCGGGAATATGGTGAAGGTTGGAGATCACCTCTTCGATGCCGTGCCGCTTGAGCAGCTGGAGGATAAGCTCCATTACCGGACGGTTCACGACCGGCACGAGCGGCTTCGGTATGCGCGCCGTCAGCGGCTCCAGTCGAGACCCTACGCCGGCTGCCAGCACCATTGCTCTCATGACTTCTCCTCTGCTTGCCCGATGCTATCCACTGCTTTGAATTTGCCTTTTGCACCGGCGCCACGCGGAAGACGCCGGCGGTCCGCCTCCAGGGTCTGGCGCGCCCGTTCCAGCGCCTGAGACACCTGCGACTGAGCAGTACCGCCGTACGACATCTGCGCACCGACGGACTCCTCGATGGTGACGTGCTCGTATATTTCCGCGTCGAAAGCCGGCGAAAACTGCTGCCATTCACTCAGCGCCAGATCGGCCAGGTATTTGTGCCGCTGTTTGCAGTAGCTCACCATCGCATCGACGATCTTTGCCGCCTTCTCCTGGGGGATGCCTCTAGTTACCAGGAAATCCACGGCGTTGGCGGCGTTGGTGAGATCGGCAGAGGCCATCTCCTTCATCTTGCCGGCATCGAATTCCAGGGCCGGCAGGATGAGCACCGTCAACTCCAGCAACAGCTTCAGCACATCGACACTCTCGAACAGCCCGGGCAGCGACTCCTGCAGATCCTGGCAATAGCCCATGGGCAGCCCCTTCAGTTGAGAAAGGAAGGCCACCAGACGCCCGTGGATGGCCGAAGGCCGCGAGCGCAGCATTTCCAGAAGCTCGGGATTGCGTTTTTGCGGCATGGTACGGCTGCGGAAGACGAACGGCCGGCGTACCCGCACAAAGCCGAACTCCTGAGTCGCCCAGAGCAAAATCTCCGAGCTCAGCTGCGAAAGATGCAGCCCGGTCAGGCTGGCAAAAGAAGCGAACTCGACAAGATAATCCCTGTCCGACACGGCGTCCAGGCTGTTGTCGATCACCTGGTCGAAGCCCAGGTATGCGGCCACCAGCTCGCGGTCGATCGGCTGGCTGGTTCCCGCCAGCACACCGGCCCCCAGCGGCAGGCAATTGAGGCGTCCGAACAGATCCACCAGCCGGCTGCAGTCCCGCTTGAAGCGCGCCTCGTGAGCCAGCCACCAGTGAGCCAGCAGGATCGGCATGGCCGGCTGCATGTGCGTGTAGCCCGGCATCATCACTTCCAGATCCCTGTCTGCCAGGCTGAGCAAGACTCTCCGCAGTTGGCACAGATCGTCGAAGATCTCGAACACGGCATCGCGCAACCAGAGCCTTATATCCGTGGCAATCTGGTCGTTTCTCGACTTGGCCACACGCACGGCCGCGGACAGCGGGCCGACAATCTCTTCCAGACGCCGCTCCAGGCTCATGTGGATGTCGATATCCTCAGGTCCGATGAGTGTTTTGCCTTCCGACAACTCGCGCCCGATCTGCTCCAGTCCATCGATCAAGTGGGTTGCTGACTCTTTATCGATGATGCCGGTCTCGCCCAGCATGCGAACGTGCGCTACGGTCGACCCGACGTCGTGCAGCAAAAGCTGCTGCTCGACCCTGGGATTCTGCCAGAACCTCCGCACCTGATTGAACTCTGGGGTCTGCCCGGACAAATTCGAACGACCTCTTGTCAGCGCTCCGTCGCATCGGCCCCGGGCGCATTGCCACGCGCCCCTACCAGGCTGGCGCACATGCTCCCGCGACTGCCATGCTCTCCGCCTTCACCAGCTGCCGCTGGCTCCCTCGACCACCGCCTGAAACAGAACTTCCGTCGTCGCGCCAGCCTCCGGTGATGGCTTTGGCTGCTGCTGGCAACTGTTGCCGCGCTCGACTTCGGTTTGCTCCGCTGGAGCCGCTTGCGTAAACGGCTCTGCGCCATGAAGATCAGCGTATCAGATGCGCCACACGACAGACTGAACTGGCGCTAATGCCAGATGGCAGCCAGCCGGCGTCGACGAGCCGGATCGCTCGGGTCGCCTGCATGTAAAATCCCGCTGCCGCTCAAGGCGTAATCCGCATGGTTTCAGGCGGCTTTCCGCTTGGCCAGGATTTTCTTGTTCTTCTCAATCTGCCTCTGATAGCGCTTTTGATCTTGACGGTAGCGCTTCTGAACTTCCTTCTGTGGTGTCGCCATACTCTCCATCCAATCTACTGTCAAACACATAATGCCTCTTAGCAGCTCTATGCCTCGGAGCTGCGGCCTGGGACTCAGTTTTAGTAATGGTTGCTCTTGGTAGCTACCAGGGCTGGAACAATATAGCACATTTTTAAATATGTGCAATCTTTGCCCCCAGCATATCCGAGAACCCCATTCCTCCCTCTGGTTTACAGGCCTGAGCGGCTATCGGGAGATATACCCGAATGCTGCCGATCTCAATCAAGATCTAAGCGCTCCGTCGGCTTCCTCCGTCGCCGGCTGCGCCGCCTCGCTCCGTCGCACTTTCGTGCGACTGCGCAACGCTCTTATGCTCCGGCGGCTCGCAAGCCTCACCGCCTTCGCTGCGCGCGACCACACGCTCGGCGGCCGACGCTGGCTACGCCAGCGGGCTTCGTCGCTCCGCGACTTCGCATCCGCTTAGGCTCCGGAGGCTCGATATCTCGCCTCCTTCGCTAGCGTCGTTGCCTCGCTGTACTTCGTCCCTAGCGCTCCGTCGGCTTCCTCCGCCACGCCTCCTTGCCTGGCCACCGGTCCTGGACTCGGCAGAATCGCTTGTCATGAGCTTTCCCTGGCGAGCACATCCGGCGTTTCTACAGAGACTGGCAGCGGCGGGGCCGGCTCAAGCCTGGGCAGCAGAAGAGCAAGGCCGCCTGCTACTGCCATGGCCGCGGCCCCTATGTAATAGGGGCTGGCCATGCCGAGATATTGGAAGGCAGCACCGCCGACAACCGGGCCCAGGATACGGCCCAGCGTGGCCAGCGACTGCCCGACACCCAGCACACCGCCCTGCGCG
>DATNRD010000599.1:0-3348 GCA_036703665.1 Candidatus Obscuribacterales bacterium | reverse complement strand
CCAGCGCGTTGATCCTGAGATAACTGGCGGTGAACATGATGGTCTGTCGGTCCTGACTCATAAGGCGCGCGAAGGGCTCCGCCAAAACAAATATCACGGTGGCAAGTACGACCATGAGCCCCACGCCGATCCAGGTGACTTGCCAGCCGGCCCGAAATGCCCGGCGAACCTGGCGGGCGCCCAGGTTCTGTCCTACGATCGACGACACGGCCAGGCTGAAGGCCATGAGCGGCATAAAAATGAGTCCCTCGACCCGCATACCTATCGTCCATGACGCCAGTGCCTCGGTGGGGTGTGGGCAGCGCGAAAGGATGAAAAAGAGTACGAATACGGCCCCGGCCCACCCCAGGCGCTGAAAGGCTGACGGTACTCCCACATTGACGATGCGGGCCATTGTCCCGGGTAATACCGGGAAGAGCATAAGAAGACTTTCCTTGAGAACCGATGTTCGCAGGCGCCACAGGGCGATTGCACCACCAACGGTGCTGCCTGCCACCGCCGAAAGGGCAATCCCCTTGATGCCGAGTCCGGGGACCGGCCAGTTGCCCAAGACGGTCAGATAGTCGCCTGCGATGGTGACGGTGGTCGCGGCCAGCACCACTGCCAGTGGCGTCTTGGCATCGCCGATGGCGCGGAAGGCTGCATTGATGATCGAGAGGACGCTGAAGGGCACGAGATACCCGGCGAAAATGCTCAGATAGAGCCGTCCCTGCGCTATAACAGCAGCCGAGCTGCTGAACACAGGCAGAATCAAGGCTGCAGTGGCAAGGGCCGCCAAGGCAAGCACGCTGCCCATCACCACAGACAGCACCAGGGACTGCGCAGTGGCTAGTACAGACTCTCCTTTGTCCCCGGCACCGAACGCGCGGGCCACGAGCGCCGTGGTCCCCACGCTCACCGACATGATGAAGATCATGAACAAAAATATGATCTGCTCGGAAAGTCCCACGGCAGCTTGCGCCGCCGGACCCAGGTAGCCGGCCACCTGCACGTCTACCATGCCGCTTATCGAGCCGCACACCGTTGTCACGAGAAGCGGCCAGGACATGATCCAGATCGCGTTCCACAAGCTGCCCCGCGTAAGCGGCGCCTCCGAGGACGGCACCGTCGCCACTGATTCTATCCGTCCGCTTGCGGAGGTTGCCTCTGTGCTTTCAGTTCGTGGCTCGTCGCCCATGGGGAAATCTCTTGGTCCGCAGTAAGAGTTATGGTACCGTGATACGTCCATGCGCGCGCCCGGAGGCGACATTGTGACTACTTGTGAAACCTGTCCCATGTGTGCCGACTTAGCCGGCGAGAGTTGCCCGGTCGTTTACAAGGACAGCTGCTGGATTGTTAGGCACTCGAGGGAAACAAACATACTGGGCTATCTCGTGCTTGCATCGCGACGGCATTTTCTCGATTTGTCCGAGTCCACGGACGAGGAGGCCGAGAGCTACGGCAAGATCTTGAGCACCGCCATAAAGGCCGTCCGGCAGGTCGTTCCTTGTGAGCGGGTGTACACGTTCACGCTGGGTGAGCTGGTCCCGCACTTTCACGTTCATATAATTCCGCGCACCGCCGGCATGCCCCGTGCCTACCGCGGGCGCGGCATCTTCTCCTATCCGGCTCTGCCGGCTGCCGATTCGCAGCTCGTGGAGCAGGTGTCCGCCAGGCTGCGTTTGTCAATCAGGCGCATGGGGCTGCCGGTACGGTGACAGGCGTCATGTTGCCGCTGTCCACTTGCAGCCGGGCTTCGACATTTTTGAACACGGAGAATCGAAAAGACCATTCAAGACACAAAGAGCTCATTCATATGAGCTGGTGCCTGGCCTCAAGGTGCGGCAAGCCAATCAGCAGGCAGGGCTCAATCGGCGGAAAAAGCGCTTAAACGCACGGACGGATAGGGCTGCCACAGCCAGGCGGGAGACGCACCAGGCAAGGAGGGCTCCGCTGACGCCTGCCCCGACAACAGCAGAGAGCAGCCACAGCAAAAGCACCCGAACTCCAATCAGGGTCACAAGGTTGCACAGCATGGGAAGCCACGTGCAGCCGGCTCCTTCCAGAGCACCGAGGAGAATGAGCGAAAGGGCCAGCGGCGGTATTGCCAGTGGTGCCAGGACAAGAATGGAAGCGGTATAATCGACGACCAGCGGCTCGTGAGACATGGCCGAGGCGAGAGGCCTGGCAAAGAGCATCACCACAAGCCCTACAAGAACTCCTGCAGCCATGGCGAATATGGTCAAGCGACGGCCGGCTTCGCGCGCCCGGGATATCTCGCGCGCCCCGAGATTCTGCCCGACGATGGCGGCGACAGCCATGCTCAATGCCAGCAATGGCATGGCAGCGCAGGATTCCTCAATCTTCATGGCGATGGACCAGGCGGCCTGTACCTGAGCGGGATGTTCGATTGCCTGGAAAAGTTTGTAGCAGACGAAATTCGACCCGACCCAGACAAGGTCCGCAACCAGAGCAGGAAAGCCGATCCAGAGCAACTCCAGGATTCTTAAGGACGAGGCTTTGCATGATTCCGGGCCGAGGCGGTTTATGCTGCCGGTCCACAGCCGTTCGAACCAGGGTAGAGCAACAATAACGCCGATGGTTGCCCCGCCGATCCATGAAATGGACAGAGCATCGAGCGATCGGCCGATGCCGGGCAGATTGCTGAAAAAGAGGAGCAACGATCCGCCGATGCTGAGTGCTGTGATGATGAGCCAGAGCCAGAGAGCATAGCGAGGCATACCGCTGGCACGAAAGGTGGCGGAAAATGACAGCGCCACGACATATGGCAGATTGCCTATGGAGCACACCTCCAGATAGCGGACGCCGAGGCTGCTCACATGCGGCTCGCTACCAAAGAAGTCAAAGATTGGACCGGCAGTCGCGATACCGAGAAACACTGTCAACAGGCCGATGACCGCGCTCAGCAGCGCTGAATCGCGAGCATAGAGGCGCGCCAGCCCGATGTCTCCCGCTCCGACCGAGCGCGCAACACAAGCCACTGTTCCGGCGGACAAGCCGGTGGCAGCTATCACGGTAAGGAAGATTACCTGTTCGCCGATGCCCACGGCTGCCTGGGCCGCATCGCCAATCAGACCGGCCAGATAGGCATCGACCAAGCCGATCAACGAGAAAAGGACATAGGTCGTAAGCAGCGGCCAGGTCATCTCCCACACGACCCGGGCCAGCGGTCCTGAGGTCACCCAGTGGTAATTCACCTGTTCCCTGTTCTGGTTGATTGGCGAATGTGACTTGAGACTGTCCATCTTTGCTCCCTCCAGGAGGCGGCAGATGCCCGCCTTGCCACGATGCGCGGCGGGGTCGGCGGGACTGGGGATGCTGGCGACACATGGCGTCGCCTCTCCGCAG
>DATNRD010000598.1:0-8250 GCA_036703665.1 Candidatus Obscuribacterales bacterium | reverse complement strand
GCTGGACGTACAACCCACCAGGTCCCGGACGAGCCTATTTCCCAGGCGCTGTAAATCCGCCCGGCGCCGCCGGTGGTCCCGGGCACGGGCGATACTGGCACTACAATCCAGCCGGACCGATTGGCGGCCGCGGATCGGGCTGGGTCTACAATCCACCGGGACCGGTCAAGGTCAGCACCTCCAGCGCCCACATCAACCCGCCCGGTTACGCAGGCGGTCCCGGACACGGACCTTTCTGGCGCTACAATCCGGCAGGACCAACAGGTGGAGCCGGTGAGGGATGGATTTACAATCCTCCAGGCCCCGGCAAAGTGGTCAATGTCAACCCACCGGGCGCCGCTGGCGGACCGGGACACGGACCGTACTGGGATTGGAATCCGCCCGGTGGCGCCGGCGGCCCCGGCATGGGCTGGGAGTGGAATCCGCCCGGCCCCATAGGAGGCCCAGGCTCCGGAGTGTAGGTGCCGAACGCCCTTGCACAGGCGTTTGCAAGGGCCGGATTTGACCTGGGCAGCCACACAGTACCCGCACGCTCAACCAGATGTGGCTACCCCAGGAACGACAGAAGGTCCAGGCTACCCGCGCCCCTGGACCTTCTTACTATGACACCGCGTCGGTCGAGCGTACCCATCAACGATTAGGTTTCGGCTAGAGGTTCCGGTTGACTGGCAGCACTCGGCCAGATCGAGCAAATAAAAGATGCCAGGTACAGAGCGGCTGCTACCAGCTCAACACCCCTGATGCCGGTGTAGTTCGAGAGATACTCCAGTACCCCGCCAACAACGGCTCCTAAGAGGTTGAGCGCCATAGCACGATTAGGCTGAGCGACACCAGCAAAAATGCAGGCAAAGAGAATGCCGGCAAGCCCCATCGGAAGCAGGGTGACCAGCGTCACGAGCACCTGGTGGGCGGCCTGGCCGGAGGAGCCGCTGGCAGGTAAGAAATAACTGGCAGCAATAGAAGCAAAAAGCAGCAGGTAAATCATCCCCTGGCGAGTCCGAAGAAAATGAGGAAACGCCATGACGACAAGGTTGGCAACCATGATCAGGATGAGGATACCGTTTATAACGATTGCCGAGGTAAACCAGGTGGATCCGAAAGTCAGCGACAGGCGCGAAATGGCATGCAGCTCGAGGAGCATGAAAGCTGCTCCCAGAAAAAACAATTGCCACATGGTGCGGTCGTTTTTTCTAAACAGCGCCCCCCTTGCGGCAATCATCCCGATGAGCAAGATCTCCGCCATCACAAGCCAAAATGGAATGTCAAGAATGTCAGGCTGAACGTACAGGTAAGGCCAGTCGTCAGTCAAGATCCTCACCCTCGCCGGGCCAGGTGCGGCAACCCGTTCCCAGCCTGGGGGAGGCGAAATCTGCCCCTGTCGGACACCATCACCGAGAATGAAGATAATATCGGGTTTCCCCCAGACGAACGCCCGACTGTCACGCAGGACTAACGGCCGGTACCCGCAAGCCTGTTCCATAGTCCGCCAGAGCCTGTCCTTGATCCATGGCGCTACTGCGGCAAAAGAAATAACAGCCAGTCCGCCCGGCTTAAGAAGGCTCAAGGCCTCTCTGATACCTTCGGTTGTGTAGATGTAGGTATCTATGCGGACGGACGATCCCTGTCCGATGACGGCGTGCGAGTCCAGCAACCCAAATACAATGAGATCGTAACGTTTTTCAGTGCGTCCAAAAAAGTGCCGAGCATCGTCGCAAATCAGGTTCACCGCGCTCCGGTAGGCCGGGTTGTATTGCCTACCCAGCTTTAGAATCTGCGGGTCAATATCAACTGCATCGACAGATTTGACGCCGTGCCCCAAGGCCGCCTCCGCGTTCTGTCCCAACCCTGCTCCGACAATGAGCACGTCGTCAGCAGGTTTCAACTCGAAGGGCAACGAGTACTGCCTTTTCCGTGCAGCAAGGAAGCGCGCTATGTCACCCGACACATGGCTGCCCGCCTTGTCGCTAAAGAAATACTGGTAGAAGGCCCGGTTTACGGCCAGCTCTGCCCCCAGGAACGAGTCTGCAGATTCTGCCGAGTCAGGCAGACGAAAGACGGTAAGATCCAGACGCTGATAGGGTGACCAGAACGTGATGGGGCCCACTGATCTGTAGGCAAGCAACTCGCCGACAAGGGGCAGCGTTGTCGCATGCGGCGTCCACGCTGCCAGTAAGGCAAGCAAGGCAATGGCAGTCAAGTGCCTCCAGCGCTGTCCGTGCCTTACGATCAGGTATCCAGCAACCGCTACCGCTGCCGACAGCAGGAGCCATTCCGGAGCCAAGCCTATATAGCTCAGGGCAGCAAAGACTAAGCTGCCTAATAGCGCGCCGGCCAAATTGATGAGATAGGCTTTGAGTGGCTCAAGCTGATTGAAGAGCACACCGAGTCTGGCACCGATACAAAGGCACACGGCGAAAGGTCCTGCCAACAGCAGTATCAAGAGAGGCATAAACACAAGCATGTAAGCGGGCGCCAAGCTATTGACAGCAAGATTCCCCCACTGAAACACACTGGTGGCTGGAAACCCCCACAAAGTCACGCCTAGGAGCTCTGCCAATCTCATAGTAATAACTAACTGCAGCAGCGCGTAAAGGGTTAACCTGAAGGCCCGGTCCGATCCGAGGGCAAAGCCTGCCCCCAGACCGACGAAGCAGGTGACAAGCGGAAAGGTGCGAAAGACGGTAAATGCCCGCACGTCTGAGGACAGCCACCGGATAACCAGCAGCTCCAGGAACAGGGAGACCATGCTCAGCACCAGCAACTCCATGGCTATGGATCTTCTGGCGCCTTGTGAAGCAAGTTTTACCGACTCCGGATCCAGCACGTGCCTCTCCTTTGCCGCACCTTGAAACTCAGCCAGCACCGCCTATACTCTAGCAGCTCCGCGGAGGAGCGACCGAAGCCGCGACGGAGCGCCGACGGCTTAGGCTAAGTACAGCGAGGCAAGAGCTGCGAGGAGCAGGTCGCAGCCGAGCGTGTTGTCGCGCGGAGGAGCGGCTGGAAGCCGCGACGGAGCGCCGACGGCTTAGGCTGAGTACAGCGAGGCAAGAGCTGCGAGGAGCAGGTCGCAGCCGAGCGTGTTGTCGCGCGGAGGAGCGGCTGGAAGCCGCGACGGAGCGCTTAAATAAAGAGGACCGAGCCGGCCCAGTGCCTCGGTCCCCGTTTGCCCTGAACGGGCAAGCTCTGTCTATCCTGTCAATTTCCCTTGCGCGGCTCGATTTCGACCACCGGGCCCTGCACCGTCTGCCTGCGTACCTCGTAATGCAAGCCGTCTCGATCAGCCTTGCCGATCTGCTGCCCGGCCTTTATCCGATCGCCAGCAACAACCGAAGCGGCATCCAGACCGGAATAAATGTGATAGCGAACGCCTTTTACCTTTTCGTCCCAGCTCTGGACGATTACAACATCGCCTTCGTAGCGGCTCAAATCACCTACCGGCACGATGTGACCGTTGAGGTCAATCCTGTCCGCGCCTGTCGGTCTCCGGGAAGAGTAGACGACGAGTCCGCCCTGCAGGGCGGAGACCGCTTCTCCGGGCGGCAGAACCATGTCAATCCCGTGACTGCCGGTGGTCTTTGCCAGACGGTCCACGGGGCCGGTCACCACAGCCCGCGTTGTCACCCCGTTTTTAACGACAAACGATTCGCTGAAGTTGGGCTTGGCAGGCTCCGCCCCCAGGACAGGACCTTCGTAATAGTTGCGAGCAGCTGTCCCCATGTCAAAAGTGGGTCTGAAACCCATGGCCGGCATGGCGGCCTGCACGCCGAACGGGAATGCATCTGCATCGTACGGGGTCAGCGACGGGTCGCACTCGAACCGGTTCATGAAGGTGTTTCTTGCTATCTGACGCTCATAGTTCGACGGGTCGACCTGGAAAGGATCCGCACAGCGTGTCTGCGCGCATCCTCTCTCCTCGTCCTGGTCGATTGATTCGGGCTCAAAAGTGTCCAGCATGAACCAGCTATCCAACTTGTCCCCTCCCCAACTCAGCAAACGCACCCGTATCTACCGGAACCAGGCAGAATTTGGACAGCCCCAGATTAAATTCGAAAGCCAGAGCGGCATACGGCGCACCCCCGACAAACCGCCTAATTAAGTTTCTGCGCGCGTGTACTTTATAGGGACCGATTGGAATACCGCCCAGCGACTGGAAGCTCGCAGCAAGGTCCCAGCTCGAGGTAGTCGAAGCGCCGTCCAACCTGCGCCACGCGCAGAGGGGACGAGGTTGAGAGGGTTTCCAGCCTTGCGAGTTCAGCCGGCCGCTCAGGCATGTGGGTTGGTGACAGAGGAACCCAGCCATGGCAGAGTTACGCGTCAATTACAGCAATGACACGTTTAGCGCGGGCCTGTCCGGCCACCAGCCGGATCCGTTGTACCGTTATTTTCAAACTTGCGCAGCTGAGGACGATGACCAGGCGGACGAAACCGTCCGCAGCCCTGGCGGCGGCGTCATGTACGCCAACAAGCTCCGTACCATAGCTGTCCCCGGCCAGGCAACCATCACGGAATACCGGGACCCAATCTCAGGCGGGGTGATCAGGCGCACACAGACCCGCGACGGAAGCGAGACATGGGAATACCCGGGAGGCGAGAGGCTAACCAGGCTTTGTGACGGGACGGAGATCCGGGAAGTGTTGATGGCTGGTCGAGTCTTCTCGAAGACAACCACCCATCCAAACGGAACGGAAATAACCGAGTTTTCAGACGGGCGGAAGCTGACCAGACTGGCTGACGGTATGACAATCGTCAAGGAACACGGCAAGACAGCCACCTATTATCCCGACGGCTCGGCTGTTGTTAGATACGCCAACGGGAAGGTGCGCGTCGAAGCACCCACTGTGGTCGCTAGGCTGCGGCGCTGGCTGAAGGAACTCTTTTAACGCGAAGCCGGCCGCAAATTAAATCCTTCGGTTCCCCGTGTCCTGTGGACAACCAGGATGTTTAATGTGGGTGCATGGCAATCCGCTCAAAACGTCACCCGCTAACCGAACTGAAGGCCGCCGTCTCACGGGCCTTCGACCTGGCGCTGGGCGGGACTGTCGATCATGGCCGGGCGAGCCCCGCCAACCTGGAGGCAGTTGCGGCGCGTTCAGCGAGCCTGAGCTGGGAGAACTGCGCCAGCCTGCTGCTCCTCATGTCGGTAAAACTGCTTGCACATGCCAAACAGCAGGTAGGGTTCAGGCTCGCACGTAGCGGAGCACTCGCCTCCGGCGATGAGTCCCCGCGCGCCTCAGACCTGAAGGCGGCTACACGCACACTGTACCGGCGCTTGACCGAATTTTGTCCGCGCCAAATCCTGAACGCTCTGCCCGAGCCTGCACAGCTGACCGGTGACCGATTGCTCCGCATCTGGCATGAGCTGGAAAGGGCGCAGCTCGCCGACCAACTTGATGAATGCTCACTGGGATACGCCTATCAAATGCTCGCCGCACCCTTAAGACGGGCTTCGCAAGCGGAAATACAGAAGGCAAACAAAGCGCTGACCGTAAGTCAACTGATTGCCTTCACTCAACTCTACACCCCGGCCTGGGTGGCGGATTTTCTCATTGAGAACACATTATTGCCGCAGTGGTCTGGCTGCAAACCGTCCCATGCCAGTCAGACAGGCGCAGAGCCGCCCGGTCATTACCTGCTAAACGGCCCGGACTCCTCCAGCGTAATGGCGGCCTCCGAACTGCGGCTGATCGACCCGGCCTGCGGCGCCGGACACTTTCTCCTGCGAGCCTTCGACCTGTTGGTCAGGCTGCAGGTCCAGGAGGGTGCCTCTGTCACGGATGCGGCGCGCCGGGTCCTAGAGCACAACATCGCCGGAACGGATATAGATGCAGCAGCACTCTGGGTGGCGGCGCTAGCGCTGCTCGTGAAGTCGATCAAAGCCGGAGTCGAACACCAGATCAATTGCCCTCGTCTGGCTTGCGTAGGACCGGATCAGATGAAGGGCGGTACGCACCCGCTGCTCGGTTCACTGGATCAGAGCTGGCAATCGGTCGATGGACATCCGCTTAGTCAGCTTTATCATGCCGTCGTGACTAACCCGCCGTATATAGGACGAAAGTTGCTACCACGCGACTTGAAAGCAGAGTTGAAGAGACTATACCCTGACGCCCATCAGGATCTGTGCGCAGCGTTCATCGAACGCGGGCTCCAGCTGTTGCAACCCGGCGGCAGGCTCGGATTTATCGCTCAGGCTTCGCTTTTGCACTTGCCGTCGTATCAGGATTTAAGAAAGCGCCTCGCCCAGAAGGAACGTCTGATCGCTGTCGTTGAGGCCGGAACGGGTGTCTTTCCGCTGCAGGGCGGTGAGAAGGTGAACAGTGCACTGATCGTACTCGAGTCGCAACAGCAGGATAAGGGTGCACACGCCTCATTCGCCCGCCGAGAGCGCGCGATCTTCGTCGACGTCACACAGGCTCAGCATAAGGACCAGGCCGTGCGGCAGGTGGCCAGCGAAGGAGGCGGGCTCGAGCTGGCAAACGTCTACATTCGTGACCCGCATTCATTCCGGCACCACCCGCGATTCGGCTTTGCTTACAAGTGCCCGGAGGTGGTATTGAATGTGATGCGCAGCACAACACCGCTTTCCGAGCTCGCCGATGTGCGTCAAGGACTGGCGACATCCGACAATCGGCGCTTCGTTCGCCACTGGTGGGATGTCGATCCAACCGAAATCGGCACACGCTGGATTCCCTATGTGAAGGGAGCCGGAAGCGATCGCTGGTACAGCCCGGTGATGCACATGGTCAACTGGGCCGATGACGGCGCTGAGATTAAGGACGCCGTCCTGCGCGCCTACCCTTATCTCAAGGGAAAAGCCGGGTGGGTTGTCAAAAACGAGGAGTTCTATTTCAAGGAAGGCCTGACGTTCTCCTTCGTCAACAGCAGGACCCTGGCAGTGCGGCGCCTGCCACCAGGATGCATTTTCGATGTCGGTAGCTCGGGGCTTTTCGCATCGCCGGATACACTAGATTGGCTCCTCGCCTATCTCAATTCCGCCTGTCTGGCAGCCTTTGCTCGACTGCTCAACCCCACCATCAATTTCCAGGTGGGAGACATAAAGCGGCTACCCGTGCTTCCCCTGTCCGAACACGCCCGCGGCCTGCTCGCGCAGATTGCGCACGAGTGTCATCGCACCAAGAGAGAGCTGCACGCATTCGATCCGACCTCGCCGGACACGGTGATACCAAAAGAGGTGCTGGACCTGACAGCGGGAGCAGAGGCAAACGAGCAGTGGCGCGCTGCATCCCGTCGATTGTCCTCCTACGCCCGGCGGTTTGGCGAGCTGGAGGCACATGCGGACAGAATCGTGCTTGAAAGCCTGCTGAGTCTGACAGGCTCGGATGCGGAGGCACGGCGCTCAGTACAAAGCTGGGTCGAACAGGAGTCCCGCCCCGCCCCTATCCCGCCGGCTGCCGCCAGCGAACACGAGTTTGCGCGGCTGGTGGTGCACTTTTTGATCCGCCAGGCTCTCGAGAAAGCATCTCCTGACTGGAACGAGCCGGCCGATTGCAGGTCAGCGCGTCCGGCAGATGAGCAACCGCTGCTGCTGCCCGCCGCGGAGCAGGACTTGCACCGCGCGCTCGGTATCACCGGCAGCTCCGCCCTGTGGCTGAGCGACCGCCTGGGATCGTCGATTAGCAGTTACCTGACAAGACAATTCCAGGTCGATCATACGCGACAATTCCGCGGCCGCCCGCTGTACTTCTGCCAGGCGATTCCCGAGGCGCATTCTCTGCTTGTTGTCTCGGGCCGCGCTTTGCGGCGCATGTCGGCAACCGGCGCGGATTTCAAAGGAAACGTAGAAAAGCAAGGAGCCCAGCGCATTCTGAAGGATCTGTACGCGCGTCTGGCGTCCGATCCGGAACGAACGGTAGCGGATATTAAGCCTGTATGAACGGGCCAGTTTCGTTCGCCAGCGGCCGGGCTAAGGCAAGGACTACTTACGAAGTCGGCTAGCGGAACTTCGTACCTATTTTTGGCGAAGTTCCGCTAGCCTCGATATGCCGTGCTTTGTCCGGATCTTCGGTCGCTAACCCCCGCTCTACATCTTCCGGCACAGGTTCAGTGAAGTGCGTCTGCATCCGCTGTCATTCTGAGGAGGGGCGGAGCCCCGACGAAGAATCTCGCATGTTGAGAACGAAGCTAACGAGCGCGCAAGCACACGTCGTAGACCTTCCGGAAGCTGGCGAGATCCTTCGCTCGCTGCGCTCGTAAGAGGATGACAGCTCCATGCAGTTCACTGACAGCTCCATG
>DATNRD010000597.1:0-3356 GCA_036703665.1 Candidatus Obscuribacterales bacterium | reverse complement strand
GCAACCCTACCTTGCCAGATACTGGTGTACAAGAGATAGACCCAGATGGTCTTGCGGCGCGGTAATGCGAACATGCCTTCAATTTGGACCGATCACCCATAAAGCGATCCTCCACTATGTGTCACCGGCAATCGTGAAAGTGTTTGCAGGGACGTAAGCCGAGCAGATAATGCCGAAGAGGCCGAACGGTTGCATCTTTGTCCATGCAACCCAGACGATAGCGCCTTGGGGTCATCTATGAATCCTTCGCTGGTCATAGAGGAGCAGGACTTGCCGTCTGGTCAAGCTTAGTCACCAGTCGTGATGGCAGATCCGGCAACTTTACCCACACACAATTCCGCGACGACCCGAAAGATGCATCGAGTCAGTCGCAAGGTCCATCCAGCAGGAATAAAAGCGCATGTTGTGTTCACGCGGCCGAGGCGGGCAAAGCCAGGTAACGTTTCGGCCAATTCAGGTCCTCTGAGTACGAAGTTGTAACCTTGAGCCACTCGAGCAACGCAAGAGTGGCGAGGGATCGTGTTTTGCAGTTACGAGATCCTGCGCGCGGAGTTCATCCTGCGCAGCAGCGAAGGACCACAGGATGACAATTTGCAGGCAGAAGCACCTGCGTTGGACGAAAGCCTACGAAGCTGGATTGGAGAAGCAGCCGGCTCCTGAGGGTTGGCCGCAGGCCCGCCCGCACAGTGCTGTCCGCGCGGCGAACCGATGAGCGAGTCGGCTTTGGATTTGTGCTAGCATATATGCTAGCATTGAGCTAACAGGCTGCAATGGTAAAGAAGCAAGACGACCTGGCCAGGTTGAAAGGCAACAAGACGAGCGTCCGGTTCAACTAGCTGGCAGGAATCTCGAAGCAGCATGGCTGGGAACTGCAGAGCATTTCCGGGTTGCGTCACATTTGCTCAAGGACAGGGCGGCTGCCGAGCATGATAGGGAAACCGCATGGCAAGCACAAACACTGTCACCCGATGGACGTGAATAAAGTGATAGCGGAGCCGGAGTCCGAGGAAAGGGCGAGAGAGGCAGGAGATGAAGCGAACAAAGAGTCTTGATGAGTACCTGAATATGACCTGGCACTTCTCCGTCCACCCATCCGAATGGGAGGGCGAGAAGGGATACTGCGCGTGGGTATCGGAGCTGCCAAATTGTTCCAGCTTCGGGCGCACTCAATCGGAGGCGCTGGCCGCGGTTGCGCAACTTCTACCGGCTTACCTGAAAGCAGCGCTCGAGTCGAAGGCGGACATTGAAGCGCCGGAAGGGCGTGAGCCGGAAGCAGAGGACGTTGGTGGGACGATTGTGTTGCGCCTGCCCAAGTCCCTGCACCTGGGACTGAAGCATGCAGCCCGGACAGAAAGCACTTCACTAAACCAGTTTGCGTTGTTTGCGCTCACCAAGATGGTTTATCAAACGACCAGGCCGGCTGCGTTGCGGTCGACTGCAAAAAGAAAGACGGGGGTGGGTAAGGCCGCAGCGAAGAAAACCGCATCATCGGTCAGACAGCCTCCCGCCCGGAAGCGCACCACGGCCGAAGGATACTAGTCTCGCCAACCTTTATGGAAGCCTTGTCCAGCGACAATCCAGTAGTCGCTCCCGACTCTGACCACGTCGCCGACTGATGTAGAGCGGCAAGAGCGCTTCCACCGGCGGTCGAGATTCTGTGATTGATAGAAAACCATTTCTAGTCGCTCCAGTACGCTGTCAGGCGGGTGCTCAAATGTATGCACCCGTCGATAGTGGCCGGCCAGGAAAGCCCGGCGAATATCTTCAGCAGTTGTGCCGCGCCCGTACCTGAGGGAGGAACAAAAGAATTCGTCGGACGCATGGAAGAGTTCATAATCGGTTGTGCTCGCTGCTGCCTTAGTTCGTCGCATAGTGCACCTCCTTGAATTGCTCAAACGCGTATGTAAATGTCAAGCTGCTCCTTGTCCAATTCACCGATAGCTATCTGGTAAAACGCTCGCGACGCCAAAAAGTTCAAAGTGAGCAGATGAATTAATGTGCTCACCGCGGATCGACCACGCACTGGCAGGTCAGCCGCCGACAGATCGACGTCGGGGTTGGTGTATGGCACATCCAGCTGGTGGGCGCCTCCCTGCTTGGTCTCTCGAACAGTTACTTTTTCTTGGCTCTCTTATTGGCGCCGGCTGCAGATTTCTTCTTCGCTCCGGCTTTTGCAACCTTATACGCCGCGGTCGCTGTGCTGACTTCGCCGGGAGCAGTCTCGATGAGGCCGCCTTTCACAACTTTTTTCGCCGGCCCCGGCCTCCCAACATCGAGAATCGATGCCTCAACCTTCGGTAGAAAAATCATAGATGCGCCAGATCTAGGCAATTATGACCCGAGTCTCTGTTGCGTGTCCTTCCGTTTCCAGCAAGTCGGCGAACAGCTGTGCGTGCTTTCTGGCCAGCTCGGCGAGTTCGCCGGTGTCAGGTGAATAAATGACTCCGATAACATTGGTGGTGCTGTCTTTGATTTTCCCCGCAACCGAGTCCTTGACTGGATTTCCGAGAGGTATGTCCGCTGCTCCCGCGCATGCGCAAATGAGCCCGTGAAGATCTATGTCCTGCCCGGTTGCATTGAAGACATAGCGCTCGCCCTCACGTCCGTGTCGCAAGATCAGGGTGTCGCCTACCACGTCTGTGTCTAATAGGCTGATGGGAAGCCCGGTGCGCAGCGATACGTAGTTGTTGATATCTACGAGGTTGTTAATGAAGGGAAAGCGTCCTTCGCGGGCGGCTTGTGCAAGGTACTCGCTGGCCGGCTTGTTGCGCCCGGTTGGCTTGAATGCGCTGGTCCTCAACAAATTCCGAACCGTGTCCTTGTCAGATTGAGAAGGAAATTCTTGAATCGCGCGCTCAGCCACCAATTGTTCGAGGGCTGATCGCAGTTTCACACTGGATGGTGCCACTGTTACCCCACTGCCGATAGCAATAGCTGCCTGCAATCCACGATCTCTGAGCTCATTGAGCACACGCACTGGTATGCCTCGCAAACAGGAGCAAAATTAGCTGCCCACATTGTATGCCGATAAGCTCCTTCGTGGACAATATGCGATGAGCATTCCGGATGAGGTATCGGCTGACCATGAAAGGCACGGCGCTCTGGCAGCCATGTGCAGCCACCGGGCGCGTCCTTGGGATCGCCAGGCGGAATTAGCGGCCTGGTTTGAGCAAAAAACGGGGGCATTACAGAAGTGTCAATGTGTGCTCCTGCTGCGTCCGATTCGATGAGATCTGAGATGGTGACGCTTCGACATGTTTGGTGGCGTTTACCTGGTAGCTGCCCGTATCCCCATCTCGACACTTAAGTCTGGCGGCGCGCTCGCAGTCCCGGTATGCGGGCTGCACCGGGGTTAC
>DATNRD010000596.1:0-5277 GCA_036703665.1 Candidatus Obscuribacterales bacterium | reverse complement strand
CCCGCCGCGCCTGCCTGCCCGGGGGTCGGCGGCATCATCGTCGGGGCTGCTGATCTCGGCCAGCCGCCTGGCGCTGACGGTGAACCCGAACCCGGCTCCGGGCAGCGCCCTGCCATAACCTCGCAAACCCACCGTCAAGTTTTCACGCGTCAGGTCCTTTTTCAGCAGGAAGGCATTGTCAGAACCTTCATAGTTCGCCAGAGGGTACTCGAGGACGGCAAAAGCGCGAGCGGCGGCGCTGAGTATTCCGCTTTCTCCCACCTGCGCGCCAAGATGCACAGCCACCCCGGCGCTTCTGGCCAGCTCCGCCATCCGCCTGGCGGCGAGCAGTCCCCCTACCTTGGAAAGCCGTATGTTGAAGGCAGTGCAGGCGCCAGCTGCGATGAGTTCCTCAGCCTGAGCAGTCGTGCACAGCGACTCGTCTACCACTATCTCTTCCGGGACGGACCTCGTAATCTTGACCAGCCCATCGAGGTCCCCGGGGGGAACCGGCTGCTCAATCGAAATCACCCCGAAGCGTCGCATGCTCTCTGCAGCTGCAATAGCCTGATCCGCGGTCCAGGCGCAATTGGCGTCCACGCGCAGTGTGACAGCCGGTCCCAGGATCGCGCGCGCGACCCTGACGCGCTCGAGGTCGACATCGAGATCCCTCCCCACCTTCACCTTGACGGTACGGAAGCCGTACAACCTGTAGAAGGCAAGTATGCCCAGATGTGCTTTAGGCGAACAAAAGGGGACCACCGCCCCGTACTGCACCGCAGGCACCTTCGCCCCGCCCAGCCAGTCTTGCACGGCCAGCCTGTGCGCTCGTGCCACCGCATCCAGTACCGCCAGTTCGAAGGCGCACCAGGACGCGCCGTGCGCCTGGCGATCCAGACCGAGTTCCAGAAAACCGGTGCTCAGCCTGGCGAGCACGTCGTTTCTGTCGCTGACATCCACATTGATGAAGCGCGGAGCATAGTGAGCTTTTATCCTGGCGGCCGCTTCGAGCGCATCCTCGCCCGTCACATAATCCCGCGGCACGCCCTCGCCGTAGCCTTCGGTCCCATCCGCAAGGCGCACTCGCACGACAATATTCTCCGATGAAGACCGGGCAGCAAGGCTGTGCCCGAACGAGAAGCGGAACGGCAGCGTAACTCGATAGACATCGACAGCAACGATCCTCACCGGCTCTGCCTCCTTGAACGCTCCAGCAGCCAGTCGGCAAGAGTCTGCAGGTAAGCGTCCGGACGAGCGTCGAAATCCAGGCTGTGCTCGGCTTCAGGGAACATGCGCAGCGTCTTGTCCTTGACGCCCACACGCTGGAACCACCGGGCGACGCCATCGACGCAAACGATGCGATCTCGCCCGGACTGAAGGACCAGCAGCGGAATGGAAACACTGGCTGCGGCGGCGCCGGCAAAAAAGGTCAGAATCGTGCTGGTGGCGAAAAAGGATGCCGTGGCCTCGGTCAAGCGCAAGCGGTCCTGCCGGATGAATTCCAGGTATACGGGGTTGTCGGTGAACATCTCCGCAGATAAAGGTATGGCGAACTTCCGTTTGCTGCCGCACAGCCAGGCAAGGCCGATGGTCAGCTTGGTCTTGAGGTCGGCGTCGATCTTCACGGCTACGGCCGGGGAGGTAAGCACCAGTCCCGCCAGTCGGTGCCTGGCTGCCGGTTGCTTGCCCGCCAGCAGCACCGCCGCCTTTGCTCCCCAGCAGTTGGCCACGACAAAAAGCGGCTCCTGCCTGTTCTCCCTCCGTGCCGCCGCCAGCATGAGATCCATGTCACCGAGCAACTGCGCGCAAGAAGCAAGGTGCCCCCTCTCCTGGGTATTGCGGCCGGCTCCACGTCTGTCGGGTACATAAACCGACATGCCCAGCGCGTTGAGGTAGGCTGCCGTCCCGGCAAACCAGGCACCGTGACCTTCTATGCCGTGGAAGTAGACGACAGTCGGCTGCCCGGGCTCGCCCGGCCAGTATCGGTAAAAGATTCGCTCACCGTCTGCAGCGGCAAGCCAGCGCTCCTCCGCCTCGGCAGGCAGCGGCAGCGCGCTGGAAATAGGAACCTGCGGGGTGTCCTTGAGCGACAAAGAACCTCCAGCACCTGGCCTGACAACGCTTAAATCTAAGGCAAAATCCCAAGAACGCGGCAGCCGGCAGCGATCTAGTTGAATTTATTGTTTCTCACATTCCCGCGCTAGTTTTACAAAAATGAGACCCGGACAATCGCAAGGTTAACAAGGTGTTGTAGATTAGTAAGCTCGCGCCTGTATCGTTTCAGGAAACATGATGGCTACAAGAAATAGACGGGCCTGGGTATCGGCACTGTTCAGCCGGATCAACGAGAGCTGCCAGAAGAGCCCGCTTCTGGCCAGGCTGGAGCAGGACAACCTGGCCATGGAGACGGGGCGGTGGATCTGCCTGGAGCTCTGGCCTTTCATAAGAGAGCTGCCTGCCAATATCTCCGCAGTCAGAGAAAAGCTGCCATCCGACTCAGAAGCGGCTAGAAACTTCCTCGGGCAGCTGGCCGACGACGAGCGGCACTATCAAGGACTCTTCCTCAAGCAGTGCCGGCTGGCCGGGTTGAGCGAAACAGACCTGACCGAACACGCCCCTTCGAAACCCATGCGCGATCTGTGTCGCGCCCTTGCGCTCTATTCGCAAGAATCAGACTATGTAAGCGGCGTGTACGCAATCGTCACGGCCGAGCTGTGCGCCACCGCCTTCTGCCGATATGCGCTGCCCCACTATGACAGGTACTTCGGCGCGCATGCCGATCTCTACGATCCGCAGGCAGTAGAGGAGGGACTGGCCTGGTTGCGCCTGCATGCAAGCCCACAGCCCAGACATGCAATCTGGCTGAAGCGCATGCTGGAGGATGCCGGACCGTCGTTCGATCATGAGCTCCCGCAGCCGGTGGCCGGCATCTTCGATGCCGTGCTCGCCTTCTGGCAGACAAGCGGCGAACTCGCCCAGAAAGTGGTCGTCGCTTAGGCAGGCAATTAGAATGCAACTTCCCAGCCCTGCCAGCGTCATCGAAAGTCAACACCATCCAAGGCAGACGGACCAGGCAACAGTGAGCAGGACATTCCCACGGCAAATCCGCCAGATGCCAGCACAGAAAGGCACAACAACCGCCTGTCTTGCCGCCCTGGTTTGCTTGCTGGCTGCCCAGGCGCCAGTGCGGTCGGCCACTACCGGGCAGTGCCCAAGCCCACAAAAGAGCGCGATTACCACTACCCTTGCCGGCCTGCCCGCCGGACCGCTTATGGTCGAGATGAAAGATGGCAGAGATTTTATCCAGAATATGGTGAGCGCAGCCCGCCGCCTCGGCGACTACTCGTTCCAGTCCGAGATGATTGTCTACAAGGCAAAAGGGCAAGTCCGTGAGGCCACCAACTTTTATTTCAAGCGCCCCAGACTCATGAGAGTCGAGGTGACTGAAGGCCCCAAGAAAGGTGCGGTCGCCGTGCTGAGAAGCGATGGCAAGGTCCGTGCGCACCTGGGCGGCGCCTTCAAGTTTTTTGTGGTCACCCTGGAGCCGCACGCCTCGGAGCTGAACTCCGCCAACGATTACCCGATGGTCGACTCGGACCTGATTTCACTGGCCGAGTTCCTGGACAATTGGGTCAAACAGGGCATTCGCAGCCGAGTGTCGGCGGATTCGATGACCCTGGACGGCACCAATCGCCAGGTCTACGTGCTCGAAATGTACAAAGATAACGATCAGGGGCGCGTCCTCAAGCGAGTCTTTGTCGACGCAAACACCTTGCTGCCGGTCGAATGGTACGACTACGCCAACGGGCAGCTCTGGTCGAAGTCGGTTTTCAAAAACATCCGCCCGAATATCGCGCTCAACGATAAATTGTTTGTTTTGAGATAACATGAACCCATGCAGATCACGCAACCCACGCTTGCCACCGTCGCGCTTGTCTCCGTAGCTGCCCTGTTTGCTGCTCCCGTTCTCTTCCACGGCTTCCGCCGGCGAGGGAAGGGCGTCCTCTACGAGAAGAACTTCCTTATTCAACGCGCTCCGCAGCTCGCTTCAGTGGCCACCATATTCGTCATCGTCGCCTCGTTTCTTGCGTGCAACCAGCTTCTGACTGAGCCGTCCGAGGCTCTGACGGTCTTTACCCAGTGGCACGTAGTGCCGGAATCGGTGCGATCAGCAACGGCATGGGCAGGTGTCCTCGTGCTTTTCAGCGGGCTCATTTTCATGGTGGGCGGCTGGTATTCGCTGGGTGAATGTTTTTCCACGGATGCGGAAGTTCTCGACGGGCATACTGTCAGGAAGACCGGGCTGCTCAAGTACGTCATGCATCCGGCTTACTCAGGCATCATCCAGTCGCTTCTGGGAGCGTCTCTCGCTTGCCTCTCGCTGCCGAGCGTGCTGCTGACTGTCCTGGTCGTGGCACCGCTGTGGTTGAATCGGGCCAAGTATGAGGAGCGCATTTTGCTCGATACGCTCGGTCCGAGTTACGAGGAGTATGCCAGGGAGCTCAAATGGCGCCGACTCGTGCCATCGTTCTTTCCAATTGGAATTTGATAGGCGCTTGTGCCTGTTATCCAGCAGTCTCGGCGGGCGGGGATGACCCCCGCCCGTATGCAGTTGGATCCGAGTGCCGGCCAGAAAGTAAAGCCTGCCCGCACCAATGCCGGTTCACCAATAAAGCTGGAGATCGGCCCAACCTTTGCACTTATGCCGGGAACCAAAGATTCCGGTCTGCGTCTGAGCTATCAGATGGCGGCTTCCTCAGGGGATGCTCAGCGTGCGCTCCCTGAAAGGCAGGGTCATGGCGGTACTACCGGCGGATACTACCAAGGTCGGCTCCAGTAGCGCATTTTCGAGAACCGTGCTAATTTAAATGTAATTGCTATTCGCGATTCAGACCGGCTGTGTTATAAATAGGACTCAACTCAGGTTCTTGAAATCTGAGTCGAGTTGTTTGTCCCTCCGAGGTCCAGGCGCCCCTTGATGTACAGGAAAATCACTCTAGTCCAGCTGGTCCGTTTCGGCCTTTTGCTTACGATGCTGTCGGCGTACTCGGTTGGCACTGTCTATTCCATGGACAAAGAAAGCAAGCGATTCCTGAATGGACACCCGGTGGTCAGCACCGAGCTCAAACAGACGGGACGGCGCTGGGTAAAAGCAAGGATTCTCATTAACGCCACACCTGAGGTCGTCTGGAACGCGGTCCACGAAGAACGCAAGAGCGACCCCGACCTGGCCTACAGCAAAGTCCTCACGCAAGAGCAAAACCGCCTGACCCTCGAGCAGAAGTTCGCCTTCCTGCC
>DATNRD010000595.1:0-3894 GCA_036703665.1 Candidatus Obscuribacterales bacterium | reverse complement strand
GACCAGCAGCAGAAATGCCAGACCGCACTCGATGAAGATTATTCCGTAACTGAGATGGTGCCCGCCTACCTGGAGCCAGTGCAGGGCTCGCAAAACGAAGACCGCGGTCGTTACCGTCAGGACCGAGCAGCCCAGCTCCGCTACTTCGGTCAAGCCTGTGTAGCGCCACAGGCGACTGTATACGCCAAAGCCCCAGTTGCTGGCCAGTCGCAAAAGCACGAACAAGGGCATAAGGCAAAGTAGCTGGCCGGTATAGACGTTGCCCGGGTGCCCGTCGAATCTTATTAAGAACGCTCCGGTCAGCGCCAGAGCCGCCATAACTGCGTCGGTGACTATCTGCAGAAGGCGCAGCCAGCGGACTTGCGCCAGCAGCCCCCGGAACCCCTCCAGGCGCTGCTCAGCGCCGCCAGCGACTGCTTGCGACGCGACGCCCGAGTTCCCAGAGTCTGAAAATGGCTTCCTGGATGGAGAATTCAAGAGAACCCTTTCCGGACAGTTGCCGACCTATCCTAACATGAAGTCAATAGTAGGACCTTTCGGCGCCGGAAGCCGCCCAGATCATTTAATATGCGCTTCTCCGCGCTAAGACGCTCGGCGGCCGCCGTTGCCTGGCTGTCTAACTGAGCCGCCCCGGTCTTCGAACACTGGCTCGCCCGCGTCCTCCAGCGGGGCACAAGCTAAAGCTTCTCTTTAAGGAGTCAATTTGTGGTGGAAAGTGTTCCTTAAAAGGAAGCACTTCAATCTATTTACGTTAAAGTGCGCGGGCCTTGGCGTTGCGCAGCTCCGGCTAGGCCTGCGGGAGAGGGCCGCCGCCCTTGGCGACCCAGGCTTTGACCTGCTCTGGCGGGATGCTCAGCAGCTTGGCTGCCCCCAGGATAGCCTCGTCATGTGTCATGTCGAGGGCTCTTAGCTGTTGATAACGTTGGACTGCAAGACGCCGCAAGGGGTGACCGCCAATGGAGCTGGTGGCAACCATGACCAGGACAAGAGCAACGACAAGCCCCAGCAGGGCTGACCCGAGACCAGTGACAAGGGACATGTTGTCGAACTGCACGTTCATCTTGTTGAGCAGAAAGTGCATCAGCACCTCGTAGGCAATAAAAGCAAGGATGATGATCCAGGGCGAGATCCCGAATGATTCTGAAGGATCGGGATCTTTCTCCCTTTTGAAGATGCGGTAGGACTTGAACTGACCGCCCGGATTGATCTTTTTCTCGGGGAAGAAATTGAGGTATGCGCCAATAATGCCGGCGGTCAGCAGCGCCGGTCCGATAAAGAGATAGGGGCTCTTGGTCCCGATGTACATGCCTTGGAGGTACCAGCCTCCAAAGATTAAGGCCAGCACGAGCAGGGCGAAGCGTAAGTTGCCCAGTCTCGGCTCCACATACGAGCCGAACACCCAGAGGAAGTAGATGTTGCCGAGAAAGTGCCAGATGCTCGTTTGCACGAATGTGGCCCAGAACATCATGCCGGCCATCTTGTCGAAAACGCCGTGGTCGAGCTGGTAAATGAATTTGCCGCCGGAAAATGCCGTGTTCTTCGCCCAGAGCAGACCGTGTCCGGTGAATTCGTAGAACCCCCACAAGCACAAAAGCACGAGCAAAGTGGTCACCAGTGGCTTGGGTGGAACCACCGACTCCTCAAGGGCCTTGTAAGGCGATTTTTCCAACACAGTCATATTTAAAGCTTAATATAACCCTGCCGGCGCAGGGCGTCAAAAATGCAACAAAGACAAGGCAGCCAAGTGAGTCGCGCTGCGCCCCCGGAAGCGTCAGATCACGACATTTACCAGCTTGTCTGGAACCACTATGACCTTGCGCACGGACTGGCCATTGATTTTGCTCTGAATCTTGGCATCATTTAATGCGAGGCTCTGGGCATCCGGTTGGGCCAGCCCGCGCGGGGCCGTTACCTTGCTTACGATCTTGCCGTTGACCTGCAGCACCAGCTCGATCTCATCGTCGATCGTGAACGCGTCGATGTAAGCAGGCCAGGCAGCCCGGTGAATGGAGTCATCCGGCTGGCGTGCGTGTCCGGTCAGATGCCACAGCTCCTCACAAATGTGCGGGGCCATAGGGGCGAGAAGCAGCAGCAGGTTGCGGATGGAGAAAGACAGGAGCTGCCTTTCGTGCTCGGTGACAGTGAGAGCATCGCCTGTGGTCTTCTCGGACACATACTTGTAGAGACCGTTGACCAGCTCCATGCAGCGCGCAATCGCCGTGTTGAAGCCGTAGCAGGACGGATCGAGATCCTGCGAGACGGCCTTTATCGTCTTGTGCGTGAGCTTCAAGAGCGCCTTGCCGGTTGCATCGACCAGCGCTGGGTCAGGGTCCACCGCGTCCGCGTCGATGCAGCCGCGTGCGGTCAGGTCGGACACGAGTCTCCATATGCGTCCCAGGAAGCGGTACTGACCTATGGCCCCTTCCTCCGACCACTCCAGCTCCTGTTCAGGCGGCGAGGCGAAGAGGGTAAAGAGCCTGGCAGCATCCGCGCCGTATCGCTTGAAGAAGTCGGTCGTGCCGACCACGTTGCCGCGGGATTTGGACATCTTCTCGATGCGCCCGGAGGTAGGAGAGAACTTCGTCACCATGCCCTGCGACAGAAGATTGCTGAACGGCTCCTTGCAATCGAGCAAACCGAGCCTGCTCAATGCCTTGGTGAAAAAGCGCGCATACAATAAATGAAGGATGGCGTGCTCGACCCCGCCCACGTACTGGTCGACCGGCATCCAGTAGTTGACCCGGTCTTTGGTGAACGGCAGCTTCTCGTTGTGCGGGTCGGCGTAGCGCAGAAAGTACCAGCTTGAATCGATGAAGGTGTCCATCGTATCTGTCTCGCGCGACGCCTGCCCGCCGCACTGCGGGCAGGATATCTCGATGAACGATTTGAGGCGCGCCAGCGGCGAACCGCCTTCACCGGTAATCTCGATTCCTTCCACCGGCAGCCTCACGGGAAGCTGGTCGTCGGGAACCGGCACCACACCGCACTGGCTGCAGTGGATAAGAGGAATCGGGCAACCCCAGTAGCGCTGGCGGCTGATCAGCCAGTCTCTCAAGCGGTACTGCACGCGAGGGGCGCCGCTCTGGTTTTCGGCAGCCCAGTCGATCATTTTTTTCTTGGCGACCTCGCTGGTAAGCCCGTTGAAACTTCCCGAGTTGATCATGATGCCGGGGTCGAGGTACGGCTCTTTCAGCTCTCCGGACGGCTGTCCTGTGGGTGAGATGACCTCTTTGACCGGCAGACCGAAGGTGGTGGCGAACTCGAAATCGCGCTGGTCATGAGCCGGAACGCCCATGACCGCTCCTGTTCCGTAGCTCATGAGCACGTAATCGGATACCCAGATGGGCACTATGTCACCGTTGAACGGGTTGACGACGTGGCTGCCGATGGGGACGCCTGTCTTTACCTTCTCTGCCATCTGCCGCTCCAGCTCGGTCTTGCGGCTCGATTGCTCGAGATACTTCTCCACCGACTCGCGACATTCGTCTGTCGTCAGTTCGCGGACAAGAGGATGTTCCGGAGCGAGCACCAGGTAGCTGACACCGAATACGGTATCAACCCTGGTTGTGAAGACGGTGATCTTGACATTCGGTTTGCTCTCCACGGTGAAGTGGAGATCCGCGCCTTGCGAGCGACCGATCCAGTTGCGCTGCATGATCTTGACCCGCTCGGGCCATCCCTGAAGCAGGTCGAGGTCCTCCAGCAAGGCGTCCGCGAAGGCGGTGATCTTCAAGAACCACTGCTCCATCTGGCGCTGAACCACCGTCGTCTCCGGATGCCGCCAGCAGGCTCCGTTTTCTACCTGCTCGTTGGCCAGCACCGTCTGGCAGTCTGGGCACCAGTTGACCGGGGCACCCTTGCGGTAAGCCAGCCCAGCTCTGTAGAGCTGCAGGA
>DATNRD010000594.1:0-8293 GCA_036703665.1 Candidatus Obscuribacterales bacterium | reverse complement strand
GTCCACAAGATGAAGGTGAAGACCGATGTCGCCCAGGTCGACCTGCCGCCGCAGACGGTCGTGCTGGTTCAGACTGGCGAGGGTGCCCCAACCCGTGTGACCGCGCTCGACCTGGCCGGCGAGGAAGGACTCATCGTGCGGGCCGGACCATCGCTGTTCGTGGTGATGGCAGCCAGGGAGGAGTTGTTGATCGCATCGCGCGATCTCACTCCAGCCGATCTCACGCATCCCGACGGCGTGTGGCGCGACTACAGCCCGAGCAAGCTGGACAAGGACGGGTTCCACGTGATGAAAGCCCAGGTTTCGCTTGACGAGATGTGGGCAAAGAACCAGTTGCTCTTGTGTCGCCTGGAGCCGATCGAGAAGCGGAAGGCCTTCAAGAGGCTCAGAAAGCCGGAATTCCTGGCAACAGTCGGCCTGGACACAACCTTGCCGCCGCCGGTGAGCACTTCGGCAACCGCCGGAGCCACATCTCCGCCTCCAACCGCCAAATGGGCCAAGGAAAAGCCTGCGGCGCTCGAGCACCATCCAAGGCCTTTCTTTATGACGACCAACACCCCTGCCGGCAGCTACTTCAGCGAGCAGAAAGGCGAGTGGCGTCTGGTCGCGTATGTTCCAAGCGGGTGCCCGCTGGACTATCATTGCGGCCCTGGAGTCAACATAGCGGAAGTAGGACCTGCTCAGTACTATCTATCCGATGGCACCGTTTTGCTGCACCCGGACCGCGACGTGGTCATCTACACGGACAACGGAGACGCCTTGATCGAGGCTGGTTCGGCCGCGATCATAAGTGCTGATGTAGACATAACCAGGGTGTTGAACCTGTCGGACCACCGCCCACATGGAGTGCATCTGGTCATGAACGGGCAGGATGCGAAACTCGCTCCCGGCTATGAGGCCAGCTTCACCCGTGGAGGGAAGATCAATGCCAGACAACTCGTGCTTGCCCAAAGGCTTGGTCGCAGAGACATGCGCATCATGCGTATGGGTGAGAACCAATACGCCGTGCTGAACGAGTTTTCGGTCACCGATGCGCTCATCCGTCATCCGCTGCTACAGGAAGCACGCAGATCCGGAGCAGCCTCCGACAAGAGATTGATTGCGGAAGTCCAAAAGACTGCCGCCGTTATCTCGGTGTCACGCGACCGCACCCGGGGAATGTACTCGTCGTATGGAGATATCGAATACTGGGGTGATTGACACCCGCACGTCGAGCATGTCGACAGATCGCACAGGAGTAGAGTAGAAATGACCCGTAAAGTCGCCGGCACTGCATCGGTACCCACTTGCAACCACGAGTCCCACAACGGCATAAGACAAACAGCACACAATCTTCGGACGCATAGTCGACGACAGCGAGAGCATCGAAACCTTCAACCGCATGATCTAAGGCTGGCAGCAGCGGCTCGCCTGGATAGTGAGCGCTCGTGAACTCTGAAGGAGGACCGCGAGCCGATAGTTACGGGAGGGTGCAATGAACACCAAACTGGCTGGACAATTTCTACTCATCTCAGCTAGTGCAGCCGCCCTTGCCACCGCTTGGTCGGCATCAGACAGCAAGGCAAAGGCTCCCAATCGTGGAGAGACTTTGTACATGGCAAACTGCGAGGCGTGCCACATGCAGGGGAAGAACGTCATCAAGCCCGACAAGGAGATCGTCACTTCCTCTAAGCTTGCTAGCGAATCACTGTTTCAGCAGTATCTCTCAGAGAAGCACGGGTACATGCCTGCCTTCCCTGATATCGCAGCAAAGGACCGAGACCTGCGCGCACTCTACAAGTACGTGCGCAGGCTGAAGATGCAGTCCTGGGCATACGAACCCAAAGAGCCAGACGTGATTCATGACCCCGAAAAGGTAAGCCTGCCCAACGAACCGGAAACCAGTTCCCCCCAGGAATAAGGACCTCTGATTGCGACACCGCTGACAGGTCACAGACCGCGCTCGCGGCCGAGGAGGACGACCATGGACGCGAGACGAATTGTGGAGGCATTCGTACGATGGGCAACCGTGACCATCGTCCTGGTAACAGGCGGCGGGCTCAATGGCGATCGCTGCCTGGCTCAGGCAGGCAGAGTAATCAGTATCCCGACCGAGGCGGCCACCCGGCATCGCTGATAGTGTCGAATATGTCACACGCAGGTTCCGAGGCGTCGACCATGAAGCCTTCCAAGAAAGCTACAAAGACCTGGAGATCGCTTATCGACTCCGCCCACCATGCTTATCTCAAAGGAGAATACGGGGAGGCCGTACGATCTTACATTCTGGCCAAGGAGACGGCAGAAAAAGCGTGGGGTCCCAGCCATCCTGCCGTGGGTGAGACATTACGCAGGCTCGGCGATGTCTATCTCCAGGAGGGGAATCTCCTGGGCGCGGAGTCCACCTTCATGGCAGCAGTGAAAGCCTATGACAGCGCCGAAGTCAGAGACAGCCGAGCGGTTGCGGACTGTCTTATGAGGACCGCCGACGCCTTAAGGCTCATGGGCAGGGAGCAAGCCGCCAACGAATACCAGGGCCAGGCTCGGAAGCTGCTGCTCATGATCGAGCGAGCGAAGCCTGCCACCGCGGGCGGCGAAAAGTCCGGTTAAACAGGCGAATCAGCTTGTTCGTTGGAACAATCAACGCCATCGGCATGGGTCCCGGCGACCGCCTTCAGGCAGGCGCTCGCGCCGCGATCATACTTTCGGATGATCGCAGCGTGGCCGGCGGCCTTTTCAACCAATATGCGTATGGCCAATCATACCTGGTGCTCATGCGGCGGCGGCGTCCATAGGTGAGGATGGTTACGGGCTGCTCTGCAGCATTGCGTAATGTTTCCACGCCCTGGCACTGGAGGCGGTTATGATAAATCCATCGATTCTTCTGGCACTGAGCGCTTCCGAGCAATCGCGCTTTGCTGCTGAGCTTTGTTGGGCACTGGCCGCGCAAACCGGTGCGCGGGTTACTGCTCAACATGTGGTGGACAGCAGAGGCGCGTGGGACTTGCTCGGGCATGACCGGCCCGGATTCCTGGGCAGCGGCATGTTTGTCACCGCGCATGAGCAACTGGTTGCAGCGCTTTACACTCTGGGAGGCAAACTGCTTGAGGTATATGATGCGCATGCATCAGCTCGCGCGATACGAGGCGAGTCTGTGCTGGACGAGGGCAACCCCGTCCGCGAAATCTGCCGCCGGGCTCCGGAGCACGATCTTGTTGTGATCGGACACAAGCCAAGCACATTCGAGTCGCCGGAAGATGAGCGACGAAAGTCTCTGCGCTTCTCTGTAGCAGAAAGCCTTGCCCATGAATGCCCTCGCCCGCTCCTGGTTGTCCAGGAGCGATGCGAGCCTTGGTCGGACATGAGAATCTTGCTCTCACTCCGGCACGTGAACCAGAACTACATCCACTCATGTCTGCAGATGGCTTCCACACTGCGCATTGATCCGGAGATCGTCGGGCTGTCCACCGGCATTCACGAGGAGGATGCCACCACCTTCGCAGCCAATTTGCGACAGCAGAATCCGGACCTGTCGCACGTCCCCATCAATGTCACCCGCCTGAGCGACACGATTCTCAACCCGGAAAAGTGCGCTTGGTGGACCTCAGAAGAAGACATCGAAGCCGACGCCCTGCCCGACACCCTGTTGGTGATGCCGACCAGAGAGCTGGAAGGCAGGCGGCTTACAGTCTACGGAAGCTCACCCGCGTTCTTCATACGCCACCTCAAGCTGCCTTGCATACTGCTGTGGCCGGAGGAAAGTCCAGATCATTTCTCGGCAGACACCCGCCCGAGCCCGGAAGGGAGCACCGTTCCAGCATCATAATCGAAGCTCTAGCCGCTTGCCTACCGCAAACAGGCATTCCGGGTCATTCAAAGGGACTATAGAAGGCAATCCCCACGGGCGATGCGCTGAAGTCGCACGATCGAGACAATTAGCTTAGTCAAGGAATGCTTAGGGTGACAACCAGCGAAAATGCCTCCAGCGAAAATGCCTAAAGATAAAGAGCCAGGACTCAACTTCTCCTATGTTTTTCTGGCCATATGGGCGATCCTGATTGCGTCGGTCCTCTGGGCGCAAGCGTCGCGCATGGAACGGATTCCGTACAGTCAGTTTCTCGCAGAGCTCGAAAAAGGCAAAATCGAAGAGGTTTCCATTACCAAGGACCGAATCGCGGGCAAGATCAAAGACAGCCAGCGCGGTCCGGCTAGACCGTTTGTCACCACCCGCGTGGAGCCGGAGCTGGCAAAGGAGCTGTCCGACCGCAATGTGAAGTTTACCGGAGTGGTCGAGGACACGTTCTTGAGAGACTTGCTTTCCTGGGTGGTACCGATTCTGCTTTTCCTGGGCATCTGGGGATTTTTCGTCGGGCGCATGGTCGAAAAGGAAGGAGGCGTGGGCGGCGGGCTAATGTCAATTGGCAAGAGCCGGGCGCGCATCTACATGGAAGAGCAAATAGGCGTCACCTTCGCCGACGTCGCTGGCGTGGATGAGGCCAAGGAAGAGCTGAAAGAAGTGATCAACTTCCTAAAAGAGCCGCAGCGTTACGCGCGTCTGGGTGGGCGGCTCCCCAAAGGAATTCTGCTTGTCGGTCCGCCTGGAACAGGCAAGACACTGTTGGCCAGGGCGGTTGCCGGCGAGGCAGGTGTCCCTTTCTTCTCCATCAGCGGCTCGGAGTTTGTGGAGCTTTTCGTCGGCGTCGGTGCCGCACGTGTACGCGACCTTTTCGAGCAGGCTCAGAAGCGAGCCCCCTGCATTATCTTCATCGACGAGCTCGATGCTCTCGGGCGGGCGCGGGGCTTGAACCCGCTGGCTACTCACGACGAGAAAGAGCAAACCCTCAATCAGCTGCTTGTGGAGCTGGACGGGTTCGACCCCCGGCAGGGCGTGGTTCTCCTGGCAGCCACGAACAGGCCCGAGATACTGGACGCCGCGCTTTTGCGAGCGGGGCGGTTCGACAGGCACGTTCTCGTGGACAGACCTGACAAACGAGGAAGAGTCGAGATTCTCAAGGTTCACTTGAAGGGCGTGACGCTCGACGAGGATGTGGACCCTGACAGCCTGGCCGGGATGACGCCTGGCTTTACGGGGGCGGACCTGGCCAATCTTGTTAACGAGGCTGCGCTTCTGGCCGCCAGGCGCGCCGCCGAGAAAGTCGCTATGGCAGACTTCACCGCCGCCGTTGAAAGGATCATCGCCGGACTGGAGAAGAAAAATCGCGTGCTCAATCCCAGAGAGCGGCAGGTCGTCGCCTACCACGAAATGGGGCATGCCCTGGTTTCTCTCGCGATACCTGGTACCGACCCAATTCAGAAGGTGTCCATAATTCCCCGAGGGATCGGGGCCCTCGGTTACACAATGCAGCGCCCGACAGAAGATCGCTTTCTTATGACGAGGCAGGAGCTCGAGGACAAAATGACGGTTCTGCTGGGCGGAAGGGCAGCCGAGTCCATTGTCTTCGGCGAGCTGTCCACCGGAGCAGCCGACGATCTCGGAAAGGCCACCGACATTGCCCGAAGCATGGTAACTCGCTTCGGCATGAACGAGAAGCTGGGTCCGGTCACCTACGAGGCTGAGCCGCCATCCTTCTTGCACGGCGCCGGGATACCGGCATGGACTGAGCGTCGCTTCAGCGAGGAAACGGCCAGAGACATAGATTGCGCGATAAAGGATCTGGTCGAGGCGGCATTTCAGCGCGCCGTAAACATTCTGCGGCGGAACAGAGCCGCCCTGGAAGAAAGTGCGCGCAACCTGCTTGCCAAGGAAACCCTGACGCAAGACGAGTTGCCTGTCCTGCCGGACAGGACGCAAATCGCCCTGGGGCACCCTGATTGACTTACTGGAGGAAGGCCGGAAACCATGCTGCAAAGCAGCTTGCAATCAACCAGACGGCCGATGTGGCTGGGCCGGCCTGTGTGGAGACAATTAAACTGGGTAGGCAGGGGTGCTGCATCATGATCTTCTCCAGAACGCACAAATACGACCTCTTCAAAGACCGCACGCAGGCGGGTGAGCTTCTGGCAGCAAAGATCGCAGAAGTGCTTCGCGAGGACCCCGATTTCGACCCGGCCTCCGCCGTTGTGATCGGACTGCCCCGGGGCGGGGTTCCCGTGGCTAAGGAGATTGCCATTGCACTTCAGTGCCCGCTTGACGTGCTGGTGTCCAAGAAACTCCCCTCCCCCGAAAATCCTGAGTTTGCCGTCGGAGCGGTGTCCTCAGACGGAATCGTCGTCGTCGATGATCGGTCTACCAGCTATTTCCACATACCGAAAGACTACATTGAAGCTCAGAAAGAGCGCCTGATTCCCCTGACCAAGGCCCTCGAGCACCAGTGGCTCACTGATGCAGGAATAGAGCGCAGGCCGGACGTTCAGGGACGCTGGGTTATCGTCGTCGACGACGGAATCGCCACCGGCATGACGGCACTGGCGGCCCTGAGAAGCATGCAAATGCGGGCTGTCGGCGGGCTCGTGCTGGCAGTTCCAGTCATGTCCTATGACGCCTATCGCGGACTGAAGGACGAATGCGACCATCTGGTTGCGCTGAGCATACGCTACGATTTTGCCGCCGTGAGCCAGTTCTATGAGGACTTCCATCAGGTTGAGGATGAAGAAGTAATTGCCTGCCTGAAGGAGGCAGCCTCCACAGTTTCCCACCTCATCCAAGGCTAAAAGTCCGCTCCAGGCAAGGCGTTCGGTACGAGCGCACCGCGAAACCGCCGTGCTGACCCCCTGCCGGACTTTTACGCCGGGCGCGCCATGCGCGGATGTTGCACCGCCCTGTCAAAAGACCACCAGGCGGCAAGGGTTCTTGATAACCATTAAAATGAGATTGAAAGCCTGAGTAAGGACGAAGCTGGGGCATTTGAGAAAAATGCCATGACCCTACTTTTGGAGCGATACGGAACAGCTATTGTTCTGATAGCGCTGAGTTCGGCGAGCTTCGCCTGTCCTGTGCAGCCCGCGAGTGCAGACGGTGTATTTTCTCGCTTTTTCGACAGGCACCCGGTCATCCGCAAAGCCGCGAAAGGTGCCGCACTCGGCGTGATAACCGGAGGCGTTTTCGGTCCTGTCCTCGGACACAGCGTAGCTGAGGGCGCGGCTCTGGGTGCCGGCAAAGGAGCCGCTACATCGGTCGGCAAGCATTACCTGTCGAACCGTGACAGCGGCTCGGGCAGCGGCAGAGGTCCCGTGAAGAAGATGGCAAGCATAGGCAAGGGAGTCGGCAAGGGCGCTGTGTCGGCCGGCAAGCGCGTCGCATCGGGAATCAAGAATATCTTCGATTGACGAGGATCAGGTTCGCGCACGCTCAACGCTCCACCTGCGAACCTTCTATTCCGCCCGGCCTCATGTGTGCATTAAGCCCCGCCTGTGCGCGTTGACACCGGCAGCATGAGCTTCTATGCTGTGCCGATGTCTTTCGCACCAATACAAGGAGCGACCGGTAATGGCAGTTGTCGACGGCGGTGAGCTGATTGGGCGTGTTCTGGCAGAGCAAAAGGTGACGCACCTTTTCTCAGTCAACGGCGGGCACATCTTTCCGATCCTGGCGAATTTGAACAATCACGGTATCAAGCTGATTCACATGCGGCATGAGCAGGCAGCTGCTTACGCGGCTGACGGTTACGCTCGCACGGTGGCACGCCCGGGCGTCCTGGCCGTGACAGCCGGATGCGGGTTGACCAACGCCGTGACCGGCCTTTGCCTGGCTGGATCGACCAACAGCGCCGTCGTGTGCCTCTCGGGCCAGCATCCAACCAGCGAAGACGGTCTGGGCTCATTTCAGGAGGCTTACGGCTCTGAGATTTGCCGCTCGTTTGCCAAGTACACGAGACGGGTCATCGATTGGGAACGCATCACGGTGGACCTGCGCCAGGCCTTTCGCGAAGCCGGGACGGCTCCTCAGGGCGTTGCGCTGGTGGAGTTTCCGACCAATGTTCTCTATCACCAGGCTGACGATAGGAATCAAATCCCCGGAGCAAGGGTGTATCAGCAAGACGAGTTGCGCTGCCAGGCGGACCCGACGACGATAGACAAAGTAGTTGAGCTGCTCGCCCGGGCCGAACGGCCCTTGCTGGTCGGAGGGGACGGCATCTTCTGGTCTGGTTCCGCACAAGAGTTAGGTGCCTTAGCCAGGCTCACCGGGACCCCGATCTACACACGCAGAGCCGCACAGGGCGCGCTTCCGGAGGACGATCCGCTGGCTGTGCGCGGTGCGTGGAAAAAGCCTTTCACCGGGCGCGCCGATCTGATCATCGCCGTAGGTTTTCGCTTCTGGAGCGGTGAGAAATTCGGCCAACCCCCGACCTGGAGCGAT
>DATNRD010000593.1:0-5710 GCA_036703665.1 Candidatus Obscuribacterales bacterium | reverse complement strand
GGTCCTGACCCCCGATCAGCGCAAGGCATACGAGGAATACAGGCACCAGCAGGGCTGGGACCGTAAGTAAGGCGAGCGGGCAACGGTCCCGGGTCCCGGATCTCCCCCGCGCCAGTTCCCGAATCTCCCCCTTGGCAGGAGGCGCCAGCCGCGAGCGCCCTCTAGAATGGGTCATGTGGTTTGCTGGCCCGAGCACGATGAAAAACGTAGAGTTTCGATCAAGACAGGTCACCTGCCTTGAAACTGGCTGTTCTTTTTCAGCGCTTCTGGCAGGGCGAACCGGGCAAGCGCTACGTGGCCAGCACGGGACTAGGGCTTTATCTGTGCAAGCGAATTGTTGACTTGCACGGCGGCTCCATCCAGTGCGCATCGACCCGTCAGGCCGGCACCGTCTTCACGGTTGCGCTGCCCGCCCACCGCGCGGGCCACCGACAAATCGCACAAGGACCAGTAGTGCCGCACGTGCCCTGGCGGCGCTGACTCAGCCACATGTGGTCTACGGCTTTTCCGTTTTCTCCTGGAAGCCGGCGCCCCCGGACAGCACAGAGCCTGACCGGCACGGTCTTACTTGTCGCGCTCGACGGCGGACAGGTTGGCCTGTGCGGCGGCCAGGCGGGCAAGCGGCACCCGGTATGGCGAGCAGCTGACGTACGACAGCCCGAGTTGATGCGCAAAGGCAATCGAAGACGGCTCTCCGCCGTGCTCGCCGCAGATGCCCAACTTGAGGTCCGGGCGTGTCTGCAGCCCGTATTCCACGGCAATCTTCATCATCTTGCCGACGCCGGCTTGATCAAGAATCTCGAAGGGATTGCTGGTCATGATCTTGTGCTTGCCGCTGCCCCAATCGATCCCGTCGAGATAACGTTGGAGGAACTTGCCCTCCGCATCGTCACGGCTGAAGCCGAAAGTCATTTGCGTGAGATCGTTGGTGCCGAAGCTGAAAAACTCCGCGTGCTCGGCAATCTCGTTGGCGGTTACGCAGGCTCTCGGCACCTCGATCATGGTGCCGAAGGAGTAGTCAATCGTTACGCCTTCGCGCTCCATGATCTCCCGCGCTACCGATTCGAGCTGGGCGCGCGCGATCTTGAGCTCGTTGACGTGACCGACCAGCGGGATCATTATTTCCGGTCGGACCTCGACGCCCTGCTTCTTCAAGGCGATCGCCGCCTCGAATATGGCCTCTACCTGCATCCGCGAAATCTCCGGATAGAGGAGCCCCAGGCGGCAGCCGCGCAGGCCCATCATCGGGTTGGCTTCCTTCAGCTCGCGCACCTTATGCAGGAGAAGCTCCTTGCCGCGCAGCTCGGCACCGGTGGTGCCCCTGGCCTTGAGTGTGGCTACCTGCTCGACCAGTTCTTCGTATTTGGGCAGGAACTCATGCAGCGGCGGGTCCAGCAAGCGGATGGTGACCGGCAGCCCGTCCATGGCGCGGAAGATCCCCATGAAATCATCGCGTTGCATGGGCAGCAGCTTGGCCAGAGCCTTTTCGCGTTCGCCGGCGCTGGAGGCCATGATCATTTCCTGGACGACCGGCAGGCGGTCCTGGCTCATGAACATGTGCTCTGTTCGGCACAGCCCGATGCCCTCGGCGCCGAACTCGCGGGCGCGGACGGCATCCTCGGGAGTATCCGCGTTGGTGCGAACGCTTAGCGTGCGGGCCTGGTCTGCCCACTCCAGCAATGTCTTGAACTCGCTGCTGAACTTCGGCTCGTGGGTGGGAATGGCTCCCTGGAATATCTCTCCGGTGGAGCCGTCGATCGAGATGATGTCGCCTTTGCGCAATGTCTTCCCGTTGACGGACACCAGCTCGTTTTCCAGATCTACGCGGAAGGCCTCGCAACCGGCTACGCATGGCTTGCCCATGCCGCGGGCCACCACGGCCGCGTGGCTGGTCATGCCACCGCGGCTGGTGACCACCCCCTGGGCGGGGACGATGCCGTGAATGTCGTCGGGACAGGTTTCGACCCGCACGAGGATGACCTTCTTGCCTTGCGAGGAGAGCTTCTCCGACTCGTCCGGGCTGAAGACGATTTCGCCTATGGCTGCCCCGGGAGAGGCGTTGAGTCCTGTGGCGAGAAGTCTTCCTGCCTTGCGTGCGGCGTCCTTGTCTTCCAGGGCGAAGCTCGGCAGCAGGAGCTGGTTCAGCTGGCCAGGCTCGATCCGGTTCAGGGCCTCGTTTTTCGTGATGATGCCTTCGCCGGCCAGCTCGACGGCTATCCTTACCGCGGCGGCGGCTGTCCTCTTGCCTGTGCGTGTTTGCAGCAGGTAAAGCTTGCCCTGCTCGATGGTGAATTCGATGTCCTGCATGTCCCGGTAGTAGGACTCCAGCCTGGCGGTAGTTTCGGTGAGCTCCTTGTACACTTCCGGCATTTCGCGCGCCAGCTCGGCAATCTTTTTGCCGGTGCGGATGCCTGCCACCACGTCCTCGCCCTGCGCGTTAACCAGAAACTCTCCGTAGAGCTCCTTCTCGCCGGTGCTCGGGTTGCGCGTGAAGCAGACCCCTGTGCCGGACCTGTCGTCCATGTTGCCGAACACCATGGCCTGGATGTTCACTGCTGTGCCCAGGTTGTGATCGATCTTGTTGAGGTTGCGGTAGTAGATCGCTCTGTTGTTGTTCCACGAGCGGAAAACCGCTTCAACGGCGCCCTTGAGCTGGGCGGTGGTATCTTGCGGAAACTCGCTCTTCGTCTTTGTGCGGACGACGTCCTTGAACTTACGCACCAGATCCTGGAGGTCCTCGGCGGTCAGCTCGGTATCGGATGTGATGCCGCGCTCATCCTTTTTATCGTCGATCAGATCTTCGAAGGTGTCTTTGCTGATGTCCAGCACGACATTGCTGTACATCTGGATGAACCGCCTGTAGCTGTCCCAGCAAAAGCGCGGGTTGCCGGTCAGCCTCGACAGACCTTCGACCGTGTGGTCATTGAGCCCGAGGTTGAGAATCGTGTCCATCATGCCCGGCATGGAGAATTTCGCCCCCGATCGGACCGACAGCAAAAGCGGCCTTTCCGGATCGCCAAGCTTCCTGCCCAGCGCGTCCTCCACCTGCCTGAGTTTGCCCCAGATCTCCTCGAAGAGCCCTTCCGGCACTTTCTGCCCGTTGTCGTAGTACTGCCGGCAACAGGTTGTGACGACGGTGAGCCCCGGCGGCACCCTTACCCCTGCGGCGGTCATCTCGGCAAGCCCGGCACCCTTGCCGCCCAGCATCTCGCGCATGGTGGAGCGCTCGCCGCCGAAGAACTCTGGCGCCTCGGAGAAAAGTAAGACTCTGGCAAGATCTGCAGTTTTGGCCGACTTGCCTGAACTCTGGGTGCTGATCATGCTTGTTCTCCTTACGATCTGTTCAATCCGGAATGCCGTCAATGGCGCAAGTACAGGAAGATCTCGCTGGAGGTCTCCTCGATGGCCTTTGCCGAAACGTCTATCGTGTGACACTTGAGCTCGCGGAAGATTTTCTTGGCATACCGCACTTCCTGCGTGATTTTTTCAGGGTCGGCGTAGTCGGCTCCTGCCGGCATGCCGAGGGCGCTGGCGCGCGTCGAACGGATGTCGTGCAGGAGGAAAGGATCGATTGTCAGTCCGATGATCTTGCCGGCAGGGATTTGAAAGAGCTGCAACGGCGGGTCCACACCCAGCACTATGGGGACGTTGGCCGCCTTGAGACCGTAGTGGTGAGCCAGATACATGCAATTCGGCGTTTTGCTCGTTCTGGACACCCCTGTCAAAACGACATCGGCCTGCACGATGCCTTCCGGGTTCTTACCGTCGTCGAAGCGGATGGCAAAGTCGACCGCCTCGATGCGGCGGAAGTAAGTTTCATCCAGCAGGTGCAGGCGGCCGGGTTGTGAGAGAGGCTTTGCGCCGGTCAGTTGCGAAACCCTTGTGATGAGCGGACCGAGGAGATCGATGGTGGGAATGTTGTGCTTGCCGGCCTCGGTCTCGAGCGCCTCACGGTACTCAGGCAGAACCAGTGTGTAAGCGATGACTGAACGTCCGGTGGCCAGCTCGCGCACGAGGTGGACTATTTGCTGCGTGCTGCGCACCTGCGGCAGGCGGTAGATGCTTGCCTGCCCGGGTGGAAACTGCACGAGAGCCGCTCTGGCGACGGCCTCGGCTGTTTCTCCGCTCGAGTCGGAAAGGGTAAAGATAATGAGCTGTCGCCCGTCAACTGGCAGCTTGGCATCCACGGCCGAAAGGGTCAACACCTGGCAAACTCACACGATAAGTGCTCCATGTGTAGCACATCGCCGCCCAAATTAAATGAGAGTGAACATATTGAGCTACACGGAGATGCGCAGGTTGAGAGCCTTGATCACCGGCAGCAGATCGAGGCAGGCAGAGGTGGTCTTAATCAGGTTGCCCTGGTTCACCCTGGGAACGCTTATCGACGCGCTGTACCGCAGGTTGCCGATATAAGGAACACCGGTACGCTCCTGCAAAGCAATCTCCGGAACGCCCGCAGGCGCCAGTTCTACTCTGCCGCCCTGGCGCGGCGGGGAAAAGTCGCTGCCCGTCTCGACGGTAACCAGCGCCACGACGGTTGCTCCGCGTGACTGGAGATACACGGTGTTGAGCAGCAGTTTCTCCATGGCATCCGGACCGGCGCACGTGACGACCAGACAGGGCCAGTCCAGCTCTTTGACCAGGTCGGCGTTGTCTTTCCAATTGCCGTCTGCCGAGGTCAGCGGTGTGGCCGCCGAACCGGGCAGCTCGACAATTGTGCACTGCGTGCCCGAACGGCAGACTCTCAGAGCCTCGGCCCAGCCGAAGCTGGAGAGCAAGCCGGGGGCCCTCATTAAATGTGTGGGGTAGTCGAGGACGGTGCGCGTGATGCTGCTCATGAAGGACAGCTCTGCCTGGCATTCCTGGCTCTGCCCAATCAGGATTGGCTTTATCGCGCGCGCGGCAAACCCTTCTTCTTGCAGAACCGCAGCCAGGCCGGTGGCCACGACCGTCTTGCCGCAGCCAGGCTCGGTGCCGACCACGACCAAACCGGGAGCGGATCTGCCCTGCCCCTTGCCCGACCGGTGCGCGTTTGTCTTCGGCTCTTGTTTCCCCGACATGCCGAAATAGTAGCATTTACAGGCGCCAGCGCTCCCTATTTTATTTCGGTGGCGACGGACTGGCCGGTGACTTTCTTTTTCAGGATCTCGACGGCTTTGGCCAGCTGGACGTCTTTCAGATCTTCCGGTTGCCGCTTGGCGATCGGGCCTTCCGGATCAAGCCACCACGGACCACGGCCTTCCTGGTAATCCTTGTCTGACAGCTCCACGGCGATGTCCGGCGTAATGCCTTTCTTGTTGATGTCCGTGTCGTTGGGGGTCAAGTAACGAGCAATGGTGATGTTCACACCGGAGCCGTCTTCGAGCCTGTTGATGCCCTGCACCAGTCCTTTGCCGAAAGTTCTCTGCCCGACAAGAGAGGCCCTGCCGTTGTCGCGCAGCGCGCCGCTGGTAATCTCAGAGGCGCTGGCGCTGCCCTGGTCGATAAGGATAACCAGCGGCTGATGGCTGAAGGGCCTGCCGTCCGACATGGCCGGCGTTTTGTAGCCGTCGCGGTCGACGGTGGAGACTATGTTGCCGCCGTCCAGGAACATGTTGGAGATATCGATGGCGTTGGTGAGCAGCCCGCCCGGGTTCTGCCGAAGGTCCAGAATGAGCCCCTTGGCGCCGGACAGCTTGGAGAGAGCTTCTCTCATCTCCTTGTTCGC
>DATNRD010000592.1:0-5599 GCA_036703665.1 Candidatus Obscuribacterales bacterium | reverse complement strand
CCGCCGCCGATGGCATCGAAAAGACCGAGTTCTGCTTTCCCTGCGGGCGCTTGACGATCGAGCGCGACGGACTCGAGTTGCTGGCTCAGGTGTTCTACCGCGGTGCCGAGCAGGTGGAGCGCAAGGTGCTGCGCTGTGCCTTGCGTGACCGGCGCCTGGACGGTACGCCCGAGACCTCGCCTCTTTCCGTGTTTCCGAACACGCACGAGGCCACGAACAAGCTGCCGCACCCCGACTTCAAGTGCGCCGAGCTGTCCATCTACTGCTACGACCCGGAGCGCTACCTGCCGCCCAGCGAGATGCTCGACTTCATCATGAAGCTGGACGACTACCTGTACAAGCGCTTCGAGCCGGTGGAGTTCTTCCGCCTGTGGACCAAGGCCTTCGAGGCCAGCAACATGGCCCCCTGGCAGCCGGCGCCCCCGCTCAAGGGCGTCGCCCAGCACTTCGTGGAAAGTGCAGGCGCGGTTTTGACCGAGCAGGGCTACAACCGCATGGACGCTGTCTGCGGCTGGTACAACGTCGTCGTCTTTTTCCTGGAGAAGATGGACTTCACGTTTACCTACGGCGAGCACAAGGCAGCCTTCCAGGCGCTGGAGGCCGGCCTTGCCAGGCTGGAAGCGCGCATCGGGCGCAAGCTCAACATGCGCGAGCGAGCCTGGGTGGTGGCACTGCAGAACATCCCCGACCACTTCATCCCGCCGCAGCTCAACCTCAACGCGCGCTGGATCAACACGCCGACTTACACGGACTACGTCTGCCGGATCCACAGGGATCTAAATCCCTTCCCGCCCGACCCCCGGGTGCCGGCTCTTACCCTGCCTCGGGTCTTCCAAATCCCGGGTGAGGTGGCCGGCTCCGCACCGACATCGAGCAAGGAGCAGGACGCACCGGTGGTGGTGACGCCGCCGTCACCGGAGGGCACCACTTCCCGGTGATGGGGGCCCGGCCGTAGTCCTGGCTGCGCAGGGTGCGCCGGCAACGGAACCACATCCGTTGCCGGCACGCACCCTCCACCTTAAGCGCAGGGGCGCTGCTGGAGCGCCCCTGCGCTGTCCAGCCCGCTTTTTGTACTTTTTGGGCCTCCATTAACTGCGCAACCATGCGGAAAGGCCAAAACAACCGCAACGACCGTCTACGGAGGAGCCCCCTGGTTTCCCGTTGCTGCTCTTGCACCGCCGATCAGCCTTGCGACATACACGCTCCCCGCTATCAGCAGGACCAGATTGACCGCCAGCAAGGTCAGGTTCATCACCAACAGCGGCTCGGCTCTGCCGGCTGAGACCAACGGAACAAGAATAGCCAGTACAAAGTTAATGACGGGATAGAGCAGCAGCCCGCAGACCCAGACTCTCAAGTCGATTGGATTGAGGCTCCAAGCCCGGGCCACGCTAATGAAGGGAAGCGTCTTTACCGCGCATACTGACAGAAACAGGCAATCGTAGTTGCAGGTGTGCGGTGATCCGGCAAGCATGCCAAGCACCGTCAGTGCTGCGGCCCAGTTTGACAACTCCAGGGAGCGGCGGTCGGTGGCCTTTTTCCACAACACGCCGAGCAGCGCGATAAACAACAGGGCTATAAGGAAACCAAGCCAGAACGAGCTTGCCGGCTGAAGGAAAGGGGCAAAAAGGGCCTTTATGTTCACCTCGTAAGCAGGGTTCATCCAGGCAAGAAGCCCGGAGGTGTAGGCGCCGCTTACGTATCCAGGATAGTCGAGGTAGTTTTGCCAGCCCATGGAAAGCCCGGCCAAAGCAAAAATAGCCGTAGCCACGACCATGGCGACGAGCAATGTCCGCCATCTCCCCTGAATTAGCACCGGCAGGCTGAGAAATATTGCGTAGTGAGGCTTTATCGTGCTGACGGCCAGGCACACGCCTGCCAGAACATGCCAATTGCGCTCAAGCGCCAGCAGGTAAAGCGAAACCACACCAACAAAGAAGTAGGCCAGCTGCCCGAGTGTCAGCGTGATTTGGCTGGGCAGGCTGGCAAGCACCGCCATGACAAGCAGCGTGCATTCAAGTGCGCTGAATCGCTTTTGGGAGGTCATCAGAAGAACCAGCGACAAGACACCGAACGCTGTCACGAGAACGCTGAATAATACGTACGACCAGTGCAGCGGCAGCATAGCCAGCGGTTGCATCAGCCAGTAAACGTAAGGCGGATACGGTATGGCAATGACCACGTCGCTCTTCAGCGGGCTGATGACTCGATTCAGCCAGTCCAGCTGACAAGCGGCGTCGTAAATCGCGTATCGACAAGAAGACATAGCCATCTTGCCCGCCTGATACAGGCAAACGAAGTCGGTTGTATAGAGCCTGCCGTCCTTGATATAGGCGAGCTGCGCCGATCCCATGAGCCGGAGCGTGAACTCGTAAAGCGAGAAAAGCGCCCAATAGAAAACCAGACAAGCGCAGGCGAACGAGGAAACGGCAAATCTTGGCACCGGCACGCGAGTTCTACTGTTTGATTACTGGTGGCGATGGCTACGCGGAAGTGTAGCATCCGGCGGCCACCAGGTGGTCTCATTCTGCCGGGTGCAACAGCTTGAGGCGCGTCCTTGCCAGTCGGACGAAAGACCGTTCAGGCGAAAGCAGGTTTCGTGTCGCTCAACACTTCATCACCATGGACGTCAGGGTGCTTATGCTTTTGTCCGCAGGTTACTATTGCATATAGCATCCTCCCCCAAAAATGAGAAGGGTCTCGGTCAAGACCGGTGACCCGCCTCGAAACTGTCATCCTGGCGAAGGATCTCGTGTCGGGACAAGGAGATGGTTCCTTCGCTCGCGCAGCCCGCCCTGAGCGGATGCTGTCAATGCCAAGCCAGGCTGCTGGAGCATGCAAAGGGCTCCCCCTCAGGACCGCTCTTGCTCCGCTCAAGCTCCTCAGATGACAGTTTCCGGGTTTTCCATCACCTGTGCTGGCCGAAACGTTACCCAAAAAACTAACGGAGGAGGAGACGGGCTTACGCCACGGGGGCGGTCCCTCTAAAGAGAGAGCCGCCCCCGGGCGCAAACCGGGAATCAGTCGATGCAGCAGACGCGCTTGTGGCGGGCCGGGATGTCGAGCCCGTCCTGGATGTGTTTCCTGGCCTGCGGGGTGCAGAGGAGCTGAATCTCCTTCAGGCTCTGCCTGCCCTTGCGGCCGGACAGCTTCTCATCGACCACTTCCCTGAGGATGTGAGCCGTCCCCTTCAGGTTCAGGCTGGAAACGGTCATGCGATTGGGCGCGAACGGGATCGTCACGTGTTCGACCCCGAGCTCGAGCGCCTTGTCGATGACCAGCCGGAAGACCTGGCAGGCGACCTTGCCGCAGAACTTCTGCGGGGAGCCGAGCCCGACCAGCAGGATGTAGCGCTGCGGGCACTGCGGATGAGACTGCGGGTCGATCTCCACGAGGAGCTGCTGCCCGAGTTCACCGGTGAAACCGCTGCGCTTCGCCTCCCTGCTGATGAGCCCGCCCAACGCCCGATCCACTGCCGTGGGCGTCGGGCCCAGCGGCATGCCCTCCAGCTTGGTAAGCATGAGCAGGTCCGTGCGGGTTTCGGCAACCTGCGGACCGCTGCCCACGCCCATGATGGGATTGACTGTGATGTTCGCCATGTTTGCTTCCTTTCCAAAGGCTGAGGCAGGCACCTGTCCTGCCGTTAGGCCAATTTGTAGAGCAATCCCAGCGATGACAGCTGGGCGACCGGAGACGCACCGCGCCGTCACCACAGCCGGTGGCGGAGCATATGCTCGCAGCTCGAGATCCCGGCAGGCAAAATGCTCCCGGTGGCTCGAGCTGCCGGTCCGGAGCCGTATCGGTTCCGGACCCTTGTTCAGATCCCTCCGAGCGAATCGCCGCCGCCGCCAGCGGAGCCGGGGACGTCGTCGTCATCGGAGCCGTCAGTATCGTCCAGGATTCGGTCGTAGGCGCCAAGCGCCTCCTGGCGAATGTCGTGCGGCTCGGAGGTGTTCTTCCAGATGGACTCCAGAAGCTTGAGGGCCGACGGGTCTCCGATTGCGCCGAGCGAGATGATCGCCGCCTTGCGAACCCGGATATCGGGGTCGCCCTTGGCCAGGCGCATCAGCTCCGGAACAGCAAACGTCCAACCCGGGTAGCCGAGCTTCAACGCAGCATCCAGGCGCTTGTTGGCATCCGCGCTTTGCAGCTGCGGCAAAAGCGCCCGGGCCTGAGCTTCAGTCATCATCTCCTCCTTGTGTTCGGCTTCCCACCCCTCTGCCGACAAATCAACAGAGGCAGCCGGAATGCTGATGTGGTCCGGGAACTGGGGTGGGTACTGGTGGGAGAGTCCTGCTTCGTGAGGGAAAAAGACAAAATGTGCATTCAAAACGTAGGGAAATCACCGGCAGCCGCGCAAGGATCAACTCTTTAGAACGCGCTCAGAAACCCGCCCATCAAGCCCTTCTGAGCCGAAGCTCGCCAGCCGCCACATCAACAGCGAGAAATTTTGGGCGACCTTAAGAGCAGTGGCCATCAGCGTTTCGGGCGATGTAAAGATAGATTGAGATCTAGCGCAGTTGTGACAAGCGGCAAGAATATGCAGGCTTCATGCCGCTTGCGCAGGCGGGCAATGTGACGTTTCTTTGCGGACATCGCGTGCCTTCGCGTATCCATTGCTGCCGTTGTCCAGAAAATCCGCGGCTTGCCTATTTTCAACTCAATTTGTTAGGAAGAGTCTGTACTTTTTCGTTCCCTCCCACCCGGAAGCCCGAATAACACCCACACAACCGAACACGACAGCTGTTCCTGGGTTTTTAGTGCTGGCTTCCGCTGGGAGTGTCAGGTGTTTAGAACCAACCAGAGGTCGGAAGTCTGCCCGACCACGAACCAGAAGAGCAAGCAGGGCTTTGCCTGTCTCTCTTGTGGAGGCGTCATGCGTTACGCAAGCAAGCTTTCTCAGGCCGACCCCGGCCAGATTCTGCAGCAGCTCGTGCACCCTTCGGTGTTCGCGCTGCTCAAGATGTCCTCGCCGCTGCCGGCGCCGGAGCGGACCGAGACGGATGATTTGCTGACGCTGATCTATCGCGGCGAAGACGGTCACATCCTGCTTCGCAACGACGGCATCCGCGTTCTCATCGAGGCTTTCTACGCAGAGCGGAAGGTGCTGCTCTGCGCCCTGCGCGACAGGCAGCTCGACGGCACCGAAGCCGGCTCGCCGCTCACCTTCTTCCCCAACACCGACCCGGCCTGCAATCGCTTGCCGGCTCCTGGATTTCTGGCGGCCGAGCTGTCGATCTACTCCTGGGACCCGAACACGTTCCTGGCGGGTCTCGATGTGGAGGGCACGGTGGGGCACTTCATCGCCAACCCGGACCACTACATCTGGAAGGAGTTCGACGCAGACACCTTCTTCAAGCTCTGGGAGCAGGCGTTCTTCATCGGGCGGGCGCCCTGGCAGGTAGCACGGCCCATGTCCGGCGTGGCCACCTTTTTCGTCAAGCAGGCGGTGGCGTTCCTCCGCGGCCTGGGCTACCACCGCATCGATGCCGTGCCGAGCTGGTTCAACGTGGCTCGCTTCCTGGACAAGATGGGATTCAAGTTCACGTACGGCGAGCACGAGACGACCTATCAGGTCATCCTCAAGGGACTGAAGGGC